>JAODGH010000041.1 GCA_025464325.1 Methanosarcinales archaeon
CAAGGGCATCATAAGCGAACGACACGCGGAACTGATAGAATTCTATCGTAAATAAAAATGAGAATAGCATTGTTAAGCTGGGAATCGTTGCATTCAATACCGGTTGGCGGAGTGGCATCCCATGTCACTGAACTTGCGGCAGCATTGCAGCGATTGGGGAATGAAGTGCATGTCTTTACCCGGATCGCCCGGGGTCAGAAGTTGTATGAGGTGATAGATGGTGTACATTATCATCGCTGCCCGTTCGATCTGAACCCGGGCTTCATAGATGAGATGAATAACATGTGTCATTCGTTTGCTTACCATTTCTTCCAGACCGAGGACGTTTCCGGCAGTTTCGATATCGTTCACGGGCATGACTGGATGACCGTGAATGCACTTGCGGAGATAAAGAACGCACGTGCTAAAAAGATCGTCTTTACGCTGCATTCGACCGAATACGGCAGGTGTGGTAATGTCTTCTATGAAGGGCAATCGCGTGACATAAGGAACCTCGAATGGTACGGTGGATTCCTCGCAGACAGGGTAATCACCACTTCAGAGACGATAAAAAAAGAAGCTCAGTGGATATACCACTTCGAAGACTGGAAAATGGAAATGATACCAAATGGCATCTCACTCAGCAAGTTCAGTGGTTTTGTAGATCCCTGGCGTAACGTGAAGAAGCGGTTCGGTGTCGGTGTCTGGGATCCTACGTGCCTGTTTGTGGGACGGATGGTGATCCAGAAAGGAGCGGATTTACTGCTGGAGGCTGTACCGTCTATACTGGCTGATTTCCCTGAAGCCAGGTTCTTCTTCGTCGGTGATGGTTATATGCGACCCCACCTGGAACATCGTGCGCGGGAGCTTGACGTGCAGCCTGCGTGCCGGTTCCTGGGTCACATACCGGAGAACGAACTCTTGAACTGCTATAAAGCCACTGATCTGGTCTGCATACCATCACGTAACGAGCCATTTGGCATTGTGGCACTGGAAGCATGGGCAGCCGGTAAGCCAATCGTGGTAACGCATAACGGGTTCGATTATGTATGGCATGATGTTAATGGTCTGAAGGTGTACGATAATCCGGGTTCTATTGCATGGGGTGTAAAGGCGATATTCAGCGATTTTGAACACGGGCGATGGATGGGTGCCAACGGCAGGAGGACCGCTGAAGCGTTCTCATGGGATAATATCGCCGGGATGACGATGAATGTGTATGAGAAGATTCTGGGGCATTAACAAAATGGAGGGATATAAATGGTATATAAACTGGAAGATTTCCGTGTAATGGATGATTTTGTAGTGGACGGCAAGACCGTACTGCTGCGGATTGACGTGAATTCCACCGTTATTAACGGTGAAGTGAAGTTGAATGAGCGTATAGTGAGACATGCCGATACAATAAGGGAACTGCAGGCTAAGAATGCGCGTGTTGTTGCTATAGCCCATCAGGGCAGGGCTGGCAAACCAGATTTCCTGCCACTGGAGCAGCATGCGCAATTGCTCCGGCAATTTGTGGATATCAGTTATGTGCCGGACATAACGGGTGAAGCAGCGCAGAACGCGATACACGCACTAAACGACGGAGAGGCTATATTACTTGAGAACGTGCGTATGGATCCAGAAGAGACACTTAAACGAACACCGGACAGGCATTCCCGATCACAGCTCGTGCGTACGCTCGCTGCGCATGCGGACTATTTCATAAACGATGCCTTTTCCGTTGCGCATCGATCACATGCGTCGATTGTTGGTTTCCCGAGGGTACTGGAATCGTGTGTGGGGCGACAGATGGAGAAGGAGCTGTCAGCTCTGGAAAAGGCGCATGCCGAGCGTCCGGTTGTATATGTGCTGGGCGGTTCTAAGCCGGAAGACGTATTAGACGTGATGGCGTTCGTTTTGCGGGCTGGTACAGCCGATGCTATACTGACCACGGGCGTTATTGGTAACATCTTCATGTATGCAGATGGCGCGGCATTAATGGATGCTGAACAGAAGAAGAAGTATCTCGTCAGTTTGAAGAGGGCGAAGAAGCTCATGACCTCGGGCAAGATATTATATCCGGTAGATGTAGCAGTAGAGCTCGAGGGCAAACGAGAGGAACTGAATGTACGCAAGCTGGCGCCAGATCAGCATGCGCTTGATATCGGTGAAGAAACGTGCGGGATATACCGCGAGATAATAATGAATGCGGGCACGGTGATAATGAAAGGACCCGCGGGCATGTGCGAGAAACCACAGTTCGTAGAAGGTACAAAAGCGCTCCTGAAAGCTATCATTGCGTCTGATGCTTTCCATCTCATCGGTGGCGGGCATACCTCTTCGGTACTGGATATGATCGATATAGAGCGAATGGACAGTCAAAAAGGATACGTCAGTCTGGCTGGTGGTGCATTGTTGATGTATCTTGCGGGTAAGCCATTGCCCGGACTGGATGTACTGAGAATGCGTAGATCGCGTGCCCGGCTCAGTAAGGTTGTGGATACAACCGATAAGGAACCATTTGCAGCGCAGATCGGTAATACTATGGGTTGATGGGAGAAAGTATAAACGGCTGAATAGCTTTGTGATAATTGTGTAAAAAAATGAAAAACACAGGCAGTATTGTAATAAATGAAGACTCAACTGCGGATGATCTCGCACCGATCGCCAAAGCGGTGAATGATTTACTCGTTATACCCGTGACGATGCGAAGCAAGAACAAGAAAGGTGTTCGTGTAGAGAAAGGCGAAGTGGGCGATCACGAGTATACGGGTCCGGTACTGGAGAAGGTGCTAAAGGAGAATCGTGTTATTCGTACTACACCGCTCAAGGGTAGATATGCTCGTATACCGGTCGTTGTTGCGCCTATCCGTAATAAAGAAGGAGAGGCGATAGCCGCTCTTGGCGTTGTTGATGTCGTAGGAACCGTGGATTTAGGCGCTGTATTTGCAGATTTTCCGCGTGTCCTCGAACAGATAAGGGCGTATCCATCAACCGATAAGCAGTGAGTAAATTGGATATATACGAAACCTTCGCCAGATTCGTGATGAACCGGAGCACACTGGTGGGGATTATGGTGATAGCGATACTGTGGCGTGCTTTTATAAGCTCGGACGGTAGTGTGATCCTCTGGGAGAGCACTTGTTCCGGTATAATCCTTCTTATAATGGGCTGGACGCTATTTGCATACATACTCAGCATGAGCCGTGGTCTAAAAGGCTGGCTGGAATTGAATACGATCTACCGGTGGATAGCGGTCAGTCTGTTTGCCATAAACATCTATGTCATAATTTACTATGGGATGCGATGGTACCGGCTGATGAGTATGACAGAAACATATGTACCAATGGATCTTCCTCTCCGGGATATAAGGTACATTTTGCTGATATTGTACTACTGTGTGGTGATATGGCTGGCGAAGCATCTTAAGAAGGTGTACAATGATTACACAATGCTCTTCAAAGCTACACCGGAAATGTGATTTATGGCACGCATTTAAATACTGCTACCCCACGGGTTATCACATGACACATGCTCATTCCGGGATACATCAAAATTTATAAGAGGTACGGTCAGTGATTACATAAGGTGCAGCAGTGGCATGCGGAAACGCATTAAGGATGTATCTTCAGGCGAGTGGAAGTTGTATACGGTGTTATTGCTATTACCGGTAGCTATGTTATTCGGCGTTGTGGTAGCAGTACCAGCATTATTGTGTCTCGATCCAGATACAATGTCCGGCGGTAATAGGATGCAAGTAGAACTTGTGAGTTCTGTAAGTGTGGACGGACAGGTGGCGAGCGGTGGTTCTGGTGCTGGATTGATACCTGACCATATAACCAAACACGCGAAATTTTTTCGATCGCGAAATAGCGAGTATGTGGGCATTTTAGAACCAGCCCGTCGGCAACGGTTTAACTTCACTCTTTTTGATCGGTTCGGACGCGAGATATGGCACATGCAGGATTTTCAGCCGTATGTGCCGGGCTGCCGGGTTTACATAAGTAATGACGGTAAAAACGTTATTAGTGCTACTATGGGCAAAAAGACAGTACCTTACACGCTAAGGTTTTTCCGCTCGAATGGCAACCTGATAAAAGAATACAGCGAGTATAAAGACGCAGACAGGTACGACTTCCACATGGGTGTTAGCGCACTATCCCCGGACGGATCGTATTTAATAGTCGCGGGCTCCGATGGGGTATTCTCTTTCGATTGGGAAGGAGACCTCAACTGGGAATACGAGTTTCCACCGGTTTTTATGCGTGTGGTACATGAGATTCGTATATCGCCCGATAGCAAATACATTGTATTGAAGTTGGACGAGCATCACAGCGAAGAATCAATGGATGTCTGCCTCTATTTCTTTGATCGCGATGGTAATTTCATCGGTAGATACAGCAAAGAGTACCTGCACGGCTGGGATGCCTTCTCTGAAGACAGCAAGAGCTTCTTTGTTGCTTCGCATACCCACCTCATCGTCTTCGATTCGAGTACAGCCCGTAAGCTGTGGTCTTACAAGTTCAATGAGGAGTGTGAATACATACCCGCATTGACTGCTTCCCCTGATGGTAAGTGGATTGCGCTGGTAAGGGTACTCTCAGAATCCAGTAAGATATTGTACATATTCTCGCGTACGGGTGAAGCTATGTGGTCAAAGCGATTTAGAAGTAGTGATCATGATTTAGGCGACTTAAGCTACCCGGTAGCCAGATTTGATAGTAATAACAGCCTGTCATTAATATTCCCCGATAAAGTGCTCCTGTTTGATGTTACAGAGGGCGGTGATAGATAGGTGGTGGGAGATGGGAGATGGGAGATAGGAGATGGGAAATGGGTAAAACCTTGAATCTGACTGTAATACTAATTTTGTGCTTATACGTATACGTTGCAGTGACTGTTGCAGTGGCAATACCATGGCCTATCCGTCCAGCAGATGAATCACATTCATTATCTGGCACGTATGGCGATGCAAGAGGCAACGTTTCGTCTCTCCATTTCCATATGGCTGTTGATATTCCCGCTCCCGCTGGTACTAAGGTCTACTGCATCAAGCCGGGATATATCATCGCGGTTGACGCAGATGATCCTCCCGAATGGATACAGATCGGGGATGCACGTAGCAGTACAAAAGGCTGGTCTTATAGTCATCTGGCGAATATACCGCTTAAGTACCAGGTTGTGGGTGCGCGGGTTGACTACGGTGCCTGCATAGGTGAGGTTATGGATTTCTATGATAGCGGACGCGACCATCTGGATTTCAGGCTCGATAGTAAGGACACCAGAAAAGCGTTTGTCAATCCTGTGGAAGTCCTTGACCCGTCACCACCGGAAGGTGATGCACCTGTTGTAGATGAGATTTTATTCAGGAAACAGGAAGAGGGTAGATGGTTTACCAGAAGAGTTGACGGTATGACGGTGATCGGGGGTAATGTTGATATAATAGCCCGTGCGTATAATCCCATGGGCGAGATACCATATTATTTCTCGCCATATTCCCCCGGGATATATAAAATAGAATACGAAGTGACCGGGTACAGGAACATAGCCCCACTTGTACTGACAACATTTACGGGTGTATTGACGCGGGATGAAGAAGGTAAGCGACTCTGTTCCATAATCTATGATAACGATAAAACCGCTGGTCGCGGTATCGAGCAATTTTACTACACCGTAACGAATACGAATTATGATAGGGATCAATGCTGGAATACGAAATCTAAGTCCGCGGGCGTTCTGGGCAACGGCGTTGGCGGTGGTACGGCAAATACAAATAAGGATGCATATTTCAGAGATGGAGAATATACGGTAAAGGTAAGAGCCTACGGCTGGCATGGCGATACGGGCGAGAAGACGGAGAAGGTTCTGGTTGATAACTTTTATCCCTGCGTGGAGGCTACAACTCCGGCTGAGACTGCAACTGACGTGCCCGTAGATATTGATATCGTGGTAACATTCGATGAGAATATGAAAGCCTCCTCGGTAGAGCGTGCTTTTTCTATTTCGCCCATGGTATACGGTACGATTAAATGGAGTGAAGATGGTAAGACAATGACGTTCGTTCCTGATACAGATCTTAAGAGTGGCGTGACATATACGGTGACGATACAATCAACAGCAAGGGATGTGGTGGGTAAGCAACTGGATGGTGACTCAAATGGATACGCAGGACCGGCGTACCGCTGGAGCTTCAGTACTACAAGCGCTACGGCAATAGATACCAGGGAACCGCAAGAGCCGTATCCGAGCATATCGGGCACACACTACGGTACAATAAAGCCGAACGAAACAATAACTGTCAGTGCGCTTTATACGTATCCATGTGCGGGTACGGGCGGGCATACCGAATATGTGAGGATATGGAACGCGACGTGGGCAGGTGTAGAGGCGTCATGGGACGGATACCCGGGCAACGGCACAGTATTTGATGCCCCATTCAAGCTATTTGCAGGTGAGGAATACAATTACGAAATAATAACGGGCTCGTATCCGCAGATCCATCACCGGAATGCACTGCTGACAGCAAACGGCTGGATCAACTGCTCCCTGTTCGTGGATGCGAATGGTCAGGTACACCGGGACTGGATACCCGCGATAAAGCTCGCATAGAAATCGTGAACGAGAACCCACATTATTTTTTATTGAAGACCCACTTGCTATAAACAGGCATAATGATCGAGATAAGTGTGTATGGCAGAGGCGGGCAAGGTGCGGTGACATTGGCTGAACTGGTCGCACTTGCGGCAATATCAGAGGGTAAACATGCGCAATCTATGCCATCCTTCGGTCCTGAGAGGCGTGGTGCACCTGTTCTCGCGTTCTTGCGTGTGGACGAGCGTGAACGTATAAAAATCCGGTCAGTGATAACCGAACCCGACGTGCTTGTAGTACTCGATCCGGGCTTACTGGAAGTTGGTGACGTGTTTTCACAGCTCAAAGAAGACGGAATAGCGGTTGTTAACACGAAAGAACCGCACGAGGTGTTGAAATCCAAACTGAACGTGGAGAGGCTGGCGACGGTTGATGCGATGGATATCGCAAAACGGGTTCTTGGTTTGCCCATTGTTAATACCGCAATGATCGGTGCGCTGTTGAAAGCGACCGGCATTGTCAGGTTGGAGTCACTGGATCACCAGCTGGAAGAGCGGTTTGGTAAACTCGCAGCTAAGAACAAGGCAGCGATGGTAGAGGCATATAATAAGACAGTAGTGGGTTAATTAGGAGTGGGAAATGAGCGAAGATGATATGATGCCTGGATGGAAAGACCTGAAACCCGGCTTTGTGGTCACCGAGCCGGGTAGTGCATCGTCATATAAAACCGGCGATTGGCGGTCCGAGCGACCGGTGCGAGATAATGTACGGTGTATAAAGTGTGGTATATGCTATATATATTGCCCGGAGGGTTGCATATCGGAGACAGAAGACGGTTACTTCGATGCGGATCTCTATTATTGCAAGGGTTGTGGGATCTGTGCACACGAATGCCCACGCGGTGTGATAACGATGGAAGAAGAGAAGTGAGAAGATTGAGATGGCTGACAGAGCAAAGGTGATTTTGCTTGTCTGTGATGGTCTGGGTGATCGTCCTACATCGGGCGGTAAGACGCCACTTCAGGCTGCTGCGACTCCTAATATGGATGCAGTGAGTGAAGCGGGTATCAACGGCATTATGGATGTGATATCGCCAGGAATAGTACCCGGTAGCGATACCGCACATCTATCCCTGTTTGGTTATGATCCGTACGATTATTATCCGGGCAGGGGCGTATTCGAGGCACTTGGTGCGGATATGAAGCTGCATGCAGGTGATGTCGCGTTTAGAGCGAATTTTGCTACTGTCGATGCGAATATGCGGATTATCGATCGTAGAGCGGGCAGGAAGGGCAGTAAAGAGCTGGCGGATGTGCTGGATGGTATTGAGATCGAGGGTGTAAGGATATACCTGAAGAACACCACAGAGCACAGGTGCGCGGTGGTTATGAGGGGTGATAATCTCTCGAACCGTATTTCTGATGTTGATACGCATGAAGCGGGTGGTATCGTTGCCGAGAGTAAGCCATTGAGTGACGGTGAAGCGGAAAACAGAACCGCACACGTGGTGAACGAATTTGTGAAGCGTAGCTATGAGTTGCTGGACAGGCATCCGATAAACGAAGAGCGGCGACAGAGGGGTGAATTGCCTGCCAATATACTACTTCTACGTGGCGCGGGCAGTTACAGGAAGGTACCCTCGATAACCGAGCGATTTCGGCTACACGCGGCATGTATAGCCGGTGCTTCACTGTATAAAGGTGTGGCGAAATACATAGGTATGTCTGTTATGCACGTGGATGGTGCTACGGGTAAAGCGGATACGAATCTCAATAATAAAGCAGATGCGGTATTAAACGCGCTAAAGAGTAATGATCTCGTATTCGTGCATGTGAAAGCTACCGATAGTATGGGTCATGATGGTAATTTTGAGGGCAAGCGTGAGATGATTGCGCGTATCGATCGAGAGCTCGTAGCAAGACTGAAGGATATGGATGCATACATGGTCATTACCGCCGATCACAGCACACCGGTATCCATAAAGCGGCACAGTAGCGATCCGGTACCGATCGTAATGAATGGGGAAGGTATCCGTAGGGACGAAGTAAAAAGGTTTGATGAGCTCTCCGTGGCTTCTGGTGGTCTGTGCAGGATCCGCGGTATGGATTTATTACCGATACTGAGCGATTTCACCGGCTATTATATAATGTACGGGACTTAGTTAAGTGGTTATATTTCCACATGTCACGCACTTTTAAAGGCACGACCTGACAGCTCAGCGTACTTCCACTCCCTCCTCGTCTGAATTCCTCGTAGCACCGGGCTGCCGCTTCAACTTCTCCGGTACCTTAACCCTGAGCACATTTGTAGAGCGAACATGATAAACCGGATCACCGGTCATCGGGTCATACTCTTCCGTGCGGACTATACTACTCACTATCGTCTTGAACTTCAATATCGTACCATCTTCCAGCTTGTATTCGTTCCAATCCTCTTTTATCGTCTCAAAATCTATATCCATCGCTTCTATCATCCTTCCATCGGGCAATCGTACCTTCAAATCTCTTCACCCTCCACAATCAATATTGAAATAGTACCTGCTTATAAATCAAACCATTCACAACTATATGCCCGAGTTGCATAAGTTGGTGATGTGAAATCTACATAAATTTTTGCATAATACCCCGGAGGCTACATTTCTATTGTTGGTTATATCATCGTAAGTGCAAGAATAAAGTAAGTTAATAGTCTTCTCGTAGCAGGTCCGACTAGCTCGATTACATGAATAGTGTCTATACGTGATGATGGAAATAGCGTAATCCATACGGGTTCTCGGGCATGTTCAGGCATCACCCACTACTTTATCTTTATCACCCTGTACTTCTGTCTCATCTCTTTTGTTATGAAACTAAACCCACATCTGTTGCCCACTATCTCGATCGCTATCAGCTTGTCCGGGTTCCTGAGGTTCACCTTTGGCTTACGACCATGTATCTTCTCCAGTAGATCATAGAAGTATCCGCCCACTTCTCGTTCCACCGCCTGGCTGGAGATCTTATCTTTCATCCCCCGTCGCTCCACACGGAACCCAAATGTGTCACCGGGCTCGAATTCGTCCACATACCGCTCTATCCGCCGCTTCAGTACATCTATCACATTATCGGGCGAGACGAAAAACGAATCATCAATAGGCACAATCCTGCTTAAATGCTTATACTTGTTAGCCTCGGCATCATCCAGGAACTCACCAACATCATAAACGTACCCTATCAGTACGTCCCGGAAGCCCGAAGGTTCAAACTCTCCGTCTTCATCCAGTTCCTCCAGTAGCTCATGCTCCATGTTCCTCTCCGATACCACCAATACGTTCCAATCATCCATTGTCGCTCACCAATAGATTTTTTATGACCGGCAGGAAATAAAAATTTGATTACCGTAGCAGGGATTATGGCATACGCACCATTCATTTATTTTAGCCCCGAAAAAGTATTGTATCTACTGACAGAAGTGGGTGGTGTGGGTTTATGGTTGGTTAGGGTGGGCGATGAAATGAAGAACGTAATAGGAATCTGTGGCTATCATAACAGCGGTAAGACGACACTTATCGAGAGACTGATCCGGCGGCTGAAAAGAGATGGTTACAGGATTGCAACGGTAAAGAACATCCCGAAGAGGTTCTCGATCGATACAGAGGGTAAGGATACGTGGAGACACGGTGAAGCCGGTGCGAGTGTGGTTGTGAGCTCTTCCCCGAACGAGACGGCGTTCATATTCAAGCGAGGGATGGCTCTGACTGAGATTGTAGATATTCTGGATAAGATCGCACACCCGGATCTGATACTTGTGGAAGGTCGCAAGAAGGAGAAGATACCGAAGATCTCTGTTGGCGATATCGAGCTTGAAGATGCGGTAAGATATGACGATAATCTCGACGAAATTCTGAGCTGGATGAAGAATTTGCGTAGTCTGTATCATGAAAATGGAGACCCCGATATGCAGGTTGAGAGTCCTGGAGAACAAAGCCACGGTGATGGAATGAATAGAGCAGGGTTAGAATAATAAGGATAGGATATTAATTAATGAGAAGGTGTAAATAAAGGGACGGATAAAAAATGGCAACAGAAGAGATAAGATACCGACCCATAGGGATCATACACACGTGCTTCTGTGATAAGAAGGACACACCAATTCAGGGTGTATTCGCGAAGGAATCAAAGGGTGAAGTGGTGGTATTCCCTGAGTACAGCGCGGGATTGAAGGATATCGAAGCATTCTCGCACATCATACTCATATACCATTTCCATCTCGCGGATGGCTATTCGCTTGTCTCAAAGCCATTTCTGGAGGACGAGCAGCACGGTATATTCGCCATACGGCATTTCAAACGACCGAATCCCATCGGACTGTCGGTCGTGAAGCTGGAGCGGGTGGTGGGGAACAAACTGGAAATCAGTGAGGTGGACATAATAGACGGGACACCGCTTCTCGATATAAAGCCGTTCGTGCCACAGTTTGACAATAGACTCAAAGCAAAGAGCGGGTGGCTCAGTAATCCGTATTTAGACATGTCAAAGGGTGAACCGGGCAAACACAGACCGGAATAGGAACAGCGGGAGATAAAAGTTCACATCGGGTTCATTCGCAAGCACGCGCTGATAATGGTTGAAACTTTCATTCGTCACATGTTGCCTATCGCAGCTATCATTACCTCTTCCGTTTAGATCATACAACCGTTGAATCAAATGCCCGGTAACCCTTCAGCCACTTTTTGCTTATTTAATCACTCTGTTTAGAACTGCTGTAACCTCAATAACCGCCCAGGGGATCGCTCGAAAACTCATCCCGACCTTCACATTTCGCGGGGGAATCGCCAGTTCCTCTCTTCTTATCCCGACCTGTACAGTATCACTTTCTTTTCCATGTGGTCATGGTATAAAAAGGGCAGGCAGGTAACACAACCTCTATGAATTTGTATAACACAGCAGAGCCTAATCTCGATTTTTAGCAAAGCTTCCCTCCTCGTATATACCATACTCATGCATAAGAAACAATGCAAGGGAATGCAACTCAATCGGTCGTCCATGCAGGGATCCGCGACTCGTCGCCGTCTGTGTGTTCATGAAGGTATCGCTTTGTAAGACGTACGAGCATAGAAGCATACTGGAAAAGGCGCCGATGCAAAGCAATTCAAATGGCTGATCATGGATTTACCCCGAATTCGCAAGGCTGTGGGGGATAAGGCGTATTCCTCGCGTGTTAACTGCCAGGCAGTGATGACTAAAGGAGGGAAGCTGTTCCTCTGTTTCAGGTCAAACGCTACGGCTAAGGCGAAGGGATACCCGAAAAATAAAATACTTATTTGGTATTTAATTTTTATAGTTACCAAATGGA
>JAODGH010000009.1 GCA_025464325.1 Methanosarcinales archaeon
CTTAATTATGCAACACAGCACGAAATCCGTTAAATTTATATATAGCTTTTGTCCTTAACTTCTATTTATCAAGAGGGTGTAATGGACGATGGGAATAAAGACCAAATCATTGTGTCCGCAATGTCTGGCGGTTATAGATGCGGAAGTATATGAAGCGGGCGGTAAGATACTGATAAAGAAGAGGTGTGATAAGCACGGTGAGTTTGTTGATACATACTGGTCAGATGCACTATTATATCATAAATTCGAGAGATGGAAGTATACGGGCAATGCGGGCATAAGAATAACGAATACGGAGAATGGCTGCCCCTATGATTGCGGACTCTGTCCTGTGCATAAGAGTTCAACGATGCTTGCGATCATAGATCTGACGAACAAATGCAACCAGCGATGCCCGACGTGTTTTGCAAATGCTGCAGCATCTGGTTACCTGTATGAGCCAACGATGCAGCAGTTACGGGAGATGATGAAACTGCTCAGAAGCGAGGTCCCACCATGCCCCGCGGTACAATTTGCAGGTGGTGAGCCGACGATACGAGAAGGTTTCGTGGATATAGTGAAGATGGCACGTGGTATGGGATTTGCTCATGTTCAGGTTGCCACGAATGGGGTAGCGCTGGCAAAGAGTGAACAGTTCTGTCGCGATCTAAAAGAAGCGGGGTTGCATACTGTGTATTTACAGTTTGACGGTGTTACAGACGAGCCATACAGGGTGCTGAGGGGCATACCGGCATTGAAGACGAAGTTGAAAGCCATAGAGAACTGCCGTAGAGGTGGTTTGAAGAGTGTTGTGCTTGTACCAACGCTTATGAAGGGAGTAAATGACCATCAGGTCGGTGACATAGTACGATTCGCAGCGAAGAACATGGATATAGTGCGGGGTGTGAATGTACAGCCCGTATCATTTGAGGGCAGGGTGGACGATAGCGAACGAAATAGTAAGCGGATAACCATTCCTGATTTCATAAACGCACTGGAGGAGCAGACGGATGGTCAGATATCAAAAGATAGTTTTTATCCGGTGCCATTCGTGGTTGCCATCTCGCATTTTGTGGAAGCATGGAAAGGCATACCGCAACTGGAATTATCGGTCCATCCACATTGCGGCGCTGCAACGTACGTATATGTAGATGACAGTGGCAAATTCGTACCGATAACCGAGTTTGTGGATGTAGAGGGGCTTATGGAATTCATAGAAGAAATGGCGACGGATATACGGGGGTCGCGGATGGGCAAATTAAGAGCAATGGCACGGATACTGACCAATGGTAAGAAGTTTATAGACCATGATAAAGCGCCGCCGGAATTCGATAAATTCTCGCTGACCAACATACTGGACAAGGGCAATCGCGATTCGCTGGCGGAATTCCATCATAAGACATTGTTCATCGGCGCAATGCATTTCATGGATCCATACAATTTCGACCTGCAGAGGGTCCAGA
Source organism: Methanosarcinales archaeon (assembly GCA_025464325.1). Lineage (GTDB taxonomy): Archaea > Halobacteriota > Syntropharchaeia > Alkanophagales > Methanospirareceae > G60ANME1. The sequence continues at coordinate 1,443 of JAODGH010000009.1, forward strand.
GGTGCGGGATTCATTATGTAACGCCCGATGGCAGGATAATTCCGTTCTGCTCATATAACGCTATACATCGTCCTTCGGTGGAGAAGGCATATGCAAAGCCTTTTCATCCCCGACCGGATGATGATGAGTGATGTGGTACGGGCGTCGCATCTGCCTGCCGCATTTCAGGCACGTGGTTGTGATGTATTCGCCCCTGAGGCGGACACGCATGTTCCGACCCGGTATCAGGTACGATTTGCAACTCTTGCATATTCGCATCTTCAGGTGCCGGGGTATCCGCACACGATACCGCATTCCGATCTTGCGAGCGAGCTGAACATACCGGTCGCTTCGATCTTCCCTGCCACGAGCTGCTTCCTGCTGTGCAAGCTCAAATAACCGCTCTATTCGACACAATGCGATATCAGAGAAGCTCTTACGTTTTGCCATCGGCTTTCTTTTCGGTTTATAGTGTATAGTTTGCTTTTAACCTATATATGGTAAGAGTAGAAGAGGAATGGCTGAGCAGGGCATTTGAAGCATCTGCGGATGAATTAATAGATTTGATAGAAGCATCAACGGACGTATTGAAGCGCGAACAGGAGTTGAGAGAGGGGTGCGGTGTGGTTCGACTTGCACCACGAGGTTGTGTCGCGGTGGTTGGTGACCTACATGGCGATGTGGAGAGTCTCATCCACATACTACATGATGCTGAAACGGTAAATTCGGACCGGATAGTGTTCCTCGGTGATTACGGCGATCGCGGTACGAGAAGTGCTGAGGTTTACTATCTGATACTGAAGTTGAAGGAGACGTATGGCAAGAAGGTAGTGATGCTGCGGGGCAATCATGAAGGACCACCGACCATGCCGGTCATGCCACACGACCTGCCGATGCTATTCAAACGCAGATTCGGGCATGTCGGTGGTAACGATGTATACAACGCTATAAGAGCACTCTGGCGGTGGCTACCTCACTGTGCACTTGTAGAGGGGAAGTACCTGATGCTGCATGGTGGTGTGCCGGTGGGTGTGAGATCCGTTCATGAACTTGAATATCCAGTAGCAGAGGTATTTGAGCAGATACTGTGGAACGATCCCGTGGAGGGCAGCGGGTATTTCTATTCTACACGTGGTGCGGGTATGATGTTCGGAGAGGATGTAACCGGGCAAGCGTTACGTGCCATAGGCGTGAGAACTTTGATAAGGAGCCATGAGCCCTGTGAAGGTGTTCGAGTGAACCATAACGGTAAAATACTGACGGTATTCTCACGTAAAGGTGCGCCATACTACAATACGCGGGCGGCATATCTGGCAATAGATGTATCGTGCAATGCGATGGATGCAATTGAGCTGGTACGTACTGCCGCGAGGATATGGTGATAGTGAACTTCGCTTAACCTATTTATCACTAAAAATTTTATTAAAAGAAGATAAAAAGTTGAAGAGGCAGAGATGAGAAAGAGGAGAAAGACGAATCCGCGGCTGGTACGCCTGATAGAGGAACTGAAGAGGGTTGCTCGGGAGAGCGATGCGGCGATATGGCGCGATATCGCCAGGCGATTGGAGAAGCCACGGAGGAACTATGCGGAGGTGAATCTGAGTAAGATAAACAGATACACCAGGGAGAACGATACGATAGTGGTGCCGGGTAAGGTATTGAGTGCCGGAACGCTCGATAAATCCGTCATCATTGCAGCATTGGGCTTCAGTAAGAAGGCGTATGATAAGATCAACGCTGTTGGTAAGGGAGTAAGTATCGAGGATCTGATGAGAGATAACCCGAAAGGGTCGGGTGTAAAGATAATAGTGTGAGATGAACGGCGAAATTGAGATGATAGATGGAGAGGGGCATATCCTGGGGCGGCTGGCGAGTGAAGTGGCGAAACGGTTACTGCAAGATGAGAATAAGCGAATAGTGATAGTAAATGCCGAACGCGTAGTAGTGAGCGGTTCGAAGGAGAACCTGATAGAAGAGTACAGGAGACGAAAGGCTCGTGGATCGAGAGAGAAGGGACCGTATTTCCCTAAGATGCCCGATAGAGTACTGAGACGGACGATACGGGGAATGCTGCCCTATAAGAGACCGCGGGGTAGAGATGCCCTATCCAGATTGAAGGTATATATCGGTATACCTGAAGATTATAAAGGTAGTAAGATATTATTGGAGAATGCAAAAGCGGAGAGGCTATCAATGGCTAAATATTTAACTCTGGGGGAGGTGTGCGAGAACTTAGGATGGGTACCAAAGCGAAAGTAAAGCGGATAGTGAATCAGGTAGGCAAAAGGAAGAGGGCAGTAGCGCGGGTGACAATAAAGGAAGGTAACGGCGGTGTGAGGATAAACAAGAAGCCGCTGGAGATAATCGAGCCGGAGGTGGTACGTGCGAAGATTTCTGAGCCACTGTTTATCGCTTCACAGCTCCCGGAGGTGGCGTCCGAGATAGAGAATATCGAGATAGAAGTGAATGTTCGAGGTGGTGGTTTTATGGGTCAGGCGGAGGCTACACGTACGGCTATTGCACGCGGGCTGGTGGACTGGACGTGCAGTGAGAAGTTGAAAGAAGCGTATCTTGATTATGATCGGACACTACTGGTCAGTGATATGCGGCAGAAGGAACCGAAGAAGGCGGGTCAAAAAGGTGCGAGGGCGCACAGGCAGAAGTCGTATCGATAGGAAAAAAATGATACCTATAAGATGTTTCACGTGTGGCAAAGTGATATCAGAGGTATGGGATGTGTATAAGGAGCGGATAAAGCACGAAGACCCACGTAAGGTGCTGGACGATCTGGGTATAACGCGGTACTGCTGCCGTCGAATGCTTTTGACGCACGAAGAGCTGATAGATGATGTAGCACCTTATGGGTGAAGCGGGGGTTGTAGGGTAGCTTGGACTATCCTTCGGCGTTCGGGACGCCGAGACCTGAGTTCAAATCTCAGCAACCCCATTACCCATATCATAGCGAGGTAGGTCTAATTGCCAGGCAGTGAGAGATATACGAAATACGAAAAAGCACGTATAATAGGTGCGAGAGCGCTGCAGATAGCGGCAGGAGCGCCGGTACTCATCAAGACAGACAAGATAGACCCCATAGATATCGCGATAGAAGAGTTTGAGAAGGGGGTTATACCGATAACGGTTAAGAGGGAGAAATAGATAAGGAAGCAAAACTATCGTGGTGGACCGGGTTATCCACGATTATTTTATAGCAATTCGTGGGAGAATGTATAAGAGTCCGGGTAAAGACGCGGTGGAGCGAAAGCGAACGGGGGAACGATAGAGATAAAAAGAACGTTTCGGGAGTTCATACTATGTATGTCTATCGGATAACCTCTCTGTATAACTCACTAAGGTAGAGCAGTGGCAAGCGTCAACCTGCCTGCTCGAAGGGTAAGAGGTATGTAGAGGGTATGATTAACCGAGAAAAGCTCAAATAATATCTAAAACGTGCCGGGAGGGTACTCATAATCTCGGATATGGATAAGGGTGGTCGAGAGGCTTCTTCATGTATAAGGGACGTGGCAATGTAGAGAATCAGTTCAATACCTATAAGAACGTGCTTAATGCGGACACTGCGGGACGATGAGAGTGTCTTCGGACACGTATTCATCGCGTTTCTTTCACTCTATATCCACTGTAAGCTGGAGCAGCTCCTGAAGAAGGCAAACCTCAATCATAAGTTCACGCCGATTGATCTGCTGTTCAAATACAGCAGGGTCTACCATCTTGAGATGCGTGGACGTGGCATG
>JAODGH010000008.1 GCA_025464325.1 Methanosarcinales archaeon
GCTGAAAGTATCGGAGAATCTCCTCCCGTGGTTCCTCTATCTTCCTGTAGTTCTTTTATGTTCACATCATGCATACGCGTATTTCACGAAATCTTCTGCCCTGGCTTTGAACATACTTTGCACTTCTGGCGGTGCTGATGGTCGTACAGTCTTAATAGCATCCTCCAGATGCTGTTTCTTTATCACTACGTTCTTCACCGCTTCTTTGATGTGTTCCGCAGATACACCCGAACTGATGAACTCCCGCAGAGCGTTCATCACCGCTTCCCTCACTATAGCTGCTATATCCGCGCCCACATAGTTCTCGGTCTTCTTTGCAAGTTCCTCTGTGTTAACATCACTGGCTACCGGCTTACCTCTCAGATGCACATCAAATATCTTCTTACGCTCAGTCAGGTCAGGTGGCGGGATGTATATCATACGGTCGAGTCGCCCGGGTCGCAGTAATGCGGGGTCCACCATGTCCGGTCGGTTCGTCGCGCCGATAACAACCACCTCTTTCAACTCCTCCAGCCCGTCCATCTCGGTCAACATCTGGGATACCACCCGTTCCGTAACGTGTGAGTCATAACCACCACCACGTACAGGCGCTATCGAATCGATCTCATCGAGGAATACTATACATGGCGCTGCCTGTTTCGCCTTCCTGAATATCTCACGTACGGCTCGTTCACTCTCTCCCACCCACTTCGATAGCAACTCTGGACCTTTGATTGATATGAAGTTCGCTTCGCTCTCATTCGCTACCGCCTTCGCCAGCATCGTCTTACCAGTGCCCGGTGGTCCAAACAGTAGTATACCCTTTGGTGGCGTGGATTTGAGATGCGCAAATGCATCGGGATACTTCAATGGCCATTCCACCACCTCTTTCAATTCCTGTTTCGGTCGCTCCAGACCACCGATATCATCCCACTTGACGTTTGGTACCTCTACAAACACTTCACGTAATGCAGAAGGCTCGGTATTCTTCAATGCCTCCTTGAAATCGTCCCTTGTCACTCGTAACTTCTCCATCACTTCCGGTGGTATTTCCTTCTCCATATCTATTTCTGGCAGTATCCTCCGCAATGCATGCATCGCTGCCTCCTTACACAGTGTGGCAAGATCCGCACCAACGAACCCATGCGTCAGATCCGCCAGCTCCTTCAGGTCTACATCCTCGGCAAGTGGCATACCCCGCGTATGCACCTGCAGTATCTCCTCCCTTCCGTTTCTGTCCGGTATACCTATCTCTATCTCGCGATCAAACCTGCCACCACGCCGTAACGCTTCATCAAGTGCATTTGGTCGGTTTGTAGCACCGACAACAACCACCTGCCCCCGTGACTGCAAACCATCCATAAGCGCTAATAGCTGTGCCACCACACGGCGCTCCACCTCACCCGTTGTCTCTCCTCGCTTCGGCGCTATCGAATCTAACTCATCAATGAATATGATGGAGGGTGCGGTCTTACCCGCCTCTTCAAATATATCACGCAGATGCTTCTCACTCTCTCCATAGAACTTGCTCATTATCTCGGGACCCGAGATGGAATAGAAATTAGCATCGGTCTCATTCGCCACCGCCTTCGCTATCAATGTCTTACCGGTACCCGGTGGTCCGTGAAGAAGTACTCCCTTCGGTGGCTCTATCCCCAGCCGCTCGAATAGCTCGGGATGTCGTAATGGCAGCTCTATCATCTCCCGGATCATTCCTATCTCTCGTTTTAAACCGCCAATGTCCTCATAGGTCACATGTGGTACTCCCACTCGCTCCTCACGCGCTTTTCGCAGTACTATCTCTGTGTCCAGATTCGGCATAACTGTGCCCGGCGGTACTGTATTGGTAACCACGAACGTTATGGGATTACCGAGCATCTCAACCCTTATGATCTGTCCCTTGGTTATTGGTCGCCCTTTCAATATTCTCGCCAGGTAACGTTCGCCACCTGCGATTCTCACCGGTTGCGTGGGTTCAAGCGTAATCCTCTTCGCTTCTTTTACCTTCGTCTTTCGCACACGCACACGGTCATCAATGGCAACGCCTGCATTGCTCCTTATATTACCATCAATTCTGATTATATTCTTACCGCTATCAGGAGCATAACCGGGCCAGACAATAGCAGTTGCGATATTCTTACCCTCTATCTCCACCACATCGCCTGTAACAACGCCAAGCTTACGCATTGTCTCAGCATCTATACGCGCTATACCTCGCCCGGCATCGCGATGGTACGCTTCCGCTACGCGGAGTATCACCTCTCGCTTCTCTTCCTCTTTGTCTGTCATTTTACACCTCTACAACAATACTTATATAATAGTGTATATAATTGCATTAGACTTTAAAGATATTTAAATTGATGGTTGCAAATTTGTTTATGCATGCTGATAACCGGTTATCGATGCTTATACCGCTTAACTACCAGAAATACGAGATAAACGACCACAAGTGTGGCTATGATATACAGGATTCTCGTTTCTAACCCTGTTACGGATCTCGATGCATCATGCGAGCCATTCCAGTCATGAAGAAATACCCGTTCATAAAACGAAGCGATCTCTGGCTCTTCTATTATCACTCCTACCTCACGGTTATAAATAGAATTCATATTCCAGTTCAACGACGAGATGAACACTGCTCTGCCATCCACTATCAATCCCTTGTTGTGTATCTTCACCAGATCGAGTGAATCCAGATCCGCCAGTTTCGCAGTCAGACTCAGATTATGCGCCCGTGCTATCCTGTTCACTTCCGCTACCAGCTCGTCATTGTTGTTATCTCCCTCCAGATACCGTGAATCCAGCAATATCTTAACATCACAACCCCTCTGAGCTGCTTCTATGAGTGCTTTAATGAACGGATTCAACTCCTCTTTCCAGTAAAGCTTTGCGGAAAACTGTTCCACGTATATGTGTGACCGTGCGTTCTTGATCAGTCGCAATACCTCACTCATAGCAGAATCGGGTGCCAGAACCGGAATCAACGTGAAATTGCGGTTCATGGTGCGTGGTTCAAATCGCGACTCCACGCTGACGCTCTCACAATCATAACCATTTCCACACAGGTCATCTCCGATATCCATACTCACAGCACGTCGAAAATCATCGAAAAACACCGCTTTGAAGTACTGCGCTATCTGCTGGTTCCTTATTACAATGCCCCACCCGCGATTGCCTCTACCGTTATTGCACGGTACACCTGTATATTTCCAGTTTTCTGACATTATTATCAGTGTTTCATCGTCTATAACAGCGTATTTGGCATGGTTCAGGAATCTATCGTGCGAAAATCGTACAATACCGCCGTTATCTTCTATCTGCGCGACAATACATCGTTCCGCATCTGTCATACCGCCTACGGGACGAGCTTCCAGCAGGAGATGTACCCTGACACCTCTATTCATGGCGCGTAGAAGATGCTCGTTCAGTCTGGCGTTGTCAAATTCGTAGAGGTTCAGGTATATAGAAGAAGTTGCATTATCCAGTTCCCGCTTCAGGACGCTAAAACTGCAATCCGGCGATACGAATGTGGTAACCGCCGTATTGCTGGCATGTACGGGCTCAGGTGGGTGATAAGATGCACCGGGTGCCAGAATAACCCAGTCAGTTTCGGTATCCGTATCTATATAGCCCTTACGATGGAACACCAACCCCTCGATCGGCTTACTCAGGGGTCTACCATGCCATCCCGTATCATCGTAGCGTGTGCCACCTTCCCCATCCACACCGTAGCACGAGTCACCGTATATTACCACATCCACCACCCTGCCATGACCATCACGCAGAATGATCTCGTCGCCCTGATTACGCAATGCGAAACCATGTGTGTTCATGATCACGACTTCAGCATCCGGGCGAGCATATACAGCATCCTTATTTGTAAGATAGACTTCACCATCTGGCGGCAGGATGAGATGAGGCAAAGCGAATACCGCTTCGTTATCCGTTATGCTCCAGTTCGTTAGATCCACTGAATGCTTACATGGGTTCGTTAATACAATATACTCGTCAGGTTCGCCTTTCAACACAGTATTCGGATAGAATTCTGTTATCAGCACCGTGGAATAAGCATGGCAGGGAATACCTGACAGAACATGGCAGAGAATACCTGACAGACATATCAGCAAAGCCGTCAGTAATATTGAACGTGGCATAAAACCATACAACCCATGCATAAAACTATATAATCATAGCCCATATTTATATTAATTACTTAATATTTATGATGACCGTACGGGTATCTGAGTTAGTGCAATATCAGATATGTCCACGGCTGGTGTTCTTTGGTACTCGAGCCCATGATGAGCGAGATCATGCGCTACAACCGCAGAATGCGACGAGAACGCGGAACAGGATTGAAGCATTCATACTGAAAGAAATCGCGTTTAACCTCTACAGGATCATCAACTGCGAGTTGGATATAGCCGGGGTGATAGGAGATATACTGGACAGTGTACCGCGTATATATCGTGAGGAACTGCTGTGGCGAGAATGTGATCTGGCGTCCGTGAGCGAGGACATTATGCGTGCTGTGAACAAGGAGTGGTTGGATAAGCTGCAGAACGCGCAGGGACTGGAACTGGAGCTGGTACATGGCTATGAACGCGAACGTGTGCTCTATTCAGAGCCGCTGGACCTTAGTGGCAGTGTGGACAAGCTGATAATTGCAGATGAAGAATTAATACCGTGCATAATAAAGACCGGCAAGTCGCCGGAATATGGTGTGTGGCGCAGTGATCGTCTTCAACTGGCGGCATATGCGATGTTGCTCGAGGACGAATTCAGAAGAACGGTGAGACGGGGTTTCGTACAGTACATAAGATGTGCGGAATTCCGCGAGGTTCTGATAAGAAGGGCGGATCGCGCAATGGTACTACAGGTATTGAAGCGAGTAAAGCGTATAAAACGAGGCGTATTCCCCGATAGAAGCAGGAATGCACCCTGTGAAAACTGTACCTATGCAGATACGTGCAATATACGGAGGACGTTTCTATCTGTATTGCTCGACGGCGGTACCGGCAAGAGTCAGCGTCAAAAATAGAAAGTTTTATATAGGGTGCGGGATGAAGTACAGAACGATGTAAGATGTTAGGACAGATACGTGGATTCGCGTTTAATCCTGCAAGGCAGTTTGCAGAGGTGAAGGATGCCTCGTTGTGTGATGCGTACAGGTATTTCATACCGCTTCTGGCTTTTCTCGGTGCTATTCTCGCTGTCGTTGTGACGATTGTGGTGAACGAAGCAGTTGCCATGCTGAGCTTATCCCGGTTTGAGCTGATGCCCGGGTTACCGGAGCTGGGCAAGATGATCCCGATGCTCGGTGTTGCGACCTTCGTTGGTGTTATTGTATTGGGTATCATAGCTTCGTTCTACCTTTCGGTCTGGCTACATATCTGGGTCTATCTGCTCGGTGGCAGGAAGGGGCTACGGCAGACCACGAAGGCTATTGTGTATGGTATGACCCCATGCCTGATACTTGGCTGGCTCACGCCCGTTAATATTCTGATTGTACCTATATGGTCGCTTATGGTGGTGATCAGCGGTATAATAGAGCTCCACGAGCTATCGCCCGGTAGATCCATCATAGCAGTCTTACTGGCGATCCTTGTGCCGGTTGTAGTTGCAGCAGCGGCTGCTATGCTCGTTGTCTCCTCGGTTCTGCTCTCGTAGCCCTCGGTTATTCCCGTACGTGTCTCTCGGTTATTCCCGTACGTGTCTCATCATATGCGGTATCTCGGGCAGTATTATCTCCTCAAGCGCCAGTTTGACCGCATCAGGTGAGCCAGGCAGGCAAAATACCAGCTTCTGGGCTATCACTCCCGCAATTGCGCGACTCAATATCGCCGCAGTGCCTATCTGCTCGTAGCTCTTCAACCTGAAAAGCTCACCAAAGCCCGGTAACTCCTTCTCTATCAGCCCGGATACCGTCTCAATCGTTATGTCATTTCTGGTCAGACCTGTGCCGCCCGACGTGATGATGAAATCGGCGTTGGAATCCAGTGCTTTCTGTATACCGCGGCGTATGGGCTCACGTAGATCGGGTATCACATCGTAATAGACCACCTCATGCCCCCTATCCGTCAGCATCGATTTCGCAATTGTACCCGAAACGTCCTTCTGGGTATTGTCTCTGTGCTTTGAGGTACTTATCGTGAGTACCGCGCACCGATAATGCTGCTTTATTCCGGCTTTATGCCTTGCGGGTGTCGATATCATTCTGTTACCGATTAATTGTCCTGTAAACAGAAAAATGTATCAACCCTTTCATACCACGTAGCCAGAAAGGGGGGTATCGAAGCATATTTGCTTGAACCTGCTGTATTTGGTACAGCCATTTTTTAAGGCAACCTAAATTATTATATGGTTAACCTAACTTAATTTATGATCGTGGTTAGAAATGCAATTGAGCAGGAAGGCGGAAGATTATCTGGAAGTTATTCTGAATATTACCGCAACAAAGGGGCGTGCACGGATAAAAGATATAGCGCGGGCGTTGAATGTCAGACCGTCCAGCGTTGTCGAGATGGCGAACCGACTGAACGACATGGGTCTCGTCGAATACAGGAAGTATGATGGCATATCGCTGACCGAGAAGGGCAAGACGATAGCGAAAGTGGTGAAGGATAGGCATGAAACTATACAGGCGTTCCTCGAGATATTGAAAGTCCCTCCACGGATCGCGGACAAGGACGCGTGTATAATGGAGCACGAACTAGAACCTGAGACGATAGAGCAGTTAAGGAACTTCGTTCGGTTCGTTCGCTCTGCACCCGATTATCCGCAATGGTTGCAGCATTTCGAGACTTTCTGTAAGACGGGCGTACATCCCTGCAGCTCTGACAGCAGAGACATTGCATTACTGGTGAAGAAGAAGGAATGAGGCAGGTATAATACTTTTGCGTATGTGTGATGACACACCATATGCAACTTATTTATATAGTGAAGATTAAATTATTACACAGTGAAGAGAAGAGATGCGTTTTATAACATGTGTGCGGGTTAATCCGGGAATGGTAGAGGATGCACGCCAGTTCGGTGATGAGATACTGAAGAATCCACCGGAGGGGGTAAAGTTCCTGCAGGTGTATCATACCCTGGGCAGGTATGATGCGGTATGGATTTACGAGGCGGAGGACCCCCAGGTGATAGTTGATTTCCTGCACAAGAGTCGGGCTGTTGCAACCACTGAGACCTGGGTTGCTTTTGAGCGATAATGGAAGGGATTTTTATCCCTTTCCTTTATTTTTGCCTTCACTAACCAGTTTGATCATATCCCATGCCACTCTGGCATTCATAAGATAGTCATCTACCGTTGCAATTAGAGTACCGATTTTTGTAGTATCAAAATAGGTAGTTACATCATCACCTTCTACCTCCGTGATCACATTATCGGTATTATCGGGCATCAGTGCAATCGCTACTGATCTGGTCAGTTTCACCTTCGCTCTTAGCATGCCATATCATTATACACACCTGAGAGCTTAAAAAATGGTGAGCCGCGCCCGCGCGCGGGGTGCAGTATTACGGATGTAAAAATCATCACATCAAATATCACCTATTTTTCTTTTGTTTGACTTTATACTCAATAATTCAGCTTCTTTACTAAAAATAAGCTATGATATCGATGTATTTAAATAGAACGCCCTTTATAATGAGTATTATGGCGTCAAATCATAAAAATATGTATGAAGGTAATAGTATGTGCTATGGTGTGAATTCTATCATCGCTGAGATTGTGGCGATCTATGACGCTATCAAAGACCTCAAAGAGGCTGATATCCACGAAGATACTGAAAATCGGCTCTATGCAGTGTTTCAACAGCTGGACGAGCTGATCGCGCGCGATATATCAGATGCAGATGTGCGAGAGATAATCTCATCGCCGCGGGTCAAGTTCGCATTTGAGGCAATCGCACGGTTCAGGAGTATGTACACCGCGAAACTGGAGATCGAGAAGGCTAAAGCTATAATAGCAAGTAAAACGTCACCGTGGACGATGATTCATGAATTCCCGTATTTTGAGAACTATCTCCAGCTGGCAAATGTGGAGTATCACAACGCGGGCTTGAAACCCGGTGATTGTGTGCTTTTCCTTGGCAGTGGACCGTTACCCCTGAGTCTTATTGTTCTGTGTCATTTTTACGGGCTCAAAGGGATAGGTATTGAAGAGAATCCATATCGTGCAGCACTTTCAAGGCAGGTACTGGCGAAGTTAGGGCTCTCTGATCAGATAGAGATAATCGCTGGCAATCATTTCACGCTACCCGTGGCGAGTGCTCCAGGCCTTGTCATGGTAGCGGCACAGGCAGAGCCCAAGAGCGAGATCTTTGATCATCTTGCTGCTGTATTGCCCGACAATACAAGGATATCCTATCGCATATACGAAGAAGGTCTGCGGAAAATACTGGATATCTCGCATTATGCGCTACCTGCACGCCTTGAAGAAATTTGTCGTGTCAAACCAAGACCGCCAGCTAACAATACTGTTGTGTTTCTCAGGGTCAATGGTGGTATTGACGGATAACCTGAGAGGAATAAATCGGCTATTTCCTGACGGTAAGAAACACAACAGTGTTATTGACCGGTGGTTCCGGACGGATTCTGAGGTATTCTTCAAAAGGTTCGGGCAATACCGGAGTGAAAGAGGATTCTAATAATCTCCTGAGTCCTTTCTCATAGATCCGGTAGGAGACCCGGGTTCCCGCTGGCAGTACCTTTGCGAGATGCGAGAATATCTCTTCCCGGGGTCCCGCGGCGGCAGCCACCATCACTAAGTCAGACTTCTCTTTTAGCGGCAATAGAAAATGATTGCCATCCAATATTCGTATCTGCCCATAAAGTCCCAGTTTCTGCAGCACCCGTCTTGCGAGTTCTGCCCTGTCTGGTTCCCGTTCAATCCCGACTCCTCTGAGTCCATACTGATGACACAATATTATGAGGCTCATGGGCAGGGGTCCCGCGCCAATAAAAACCACCGTATTACCGGGTTTAAGCCCGGCACCCCGATATTCAATTTGAGCCAGCCGACAGTAATTTGAGAAATGGGCGAACTCTTCTAACACCAACCACGGAGCTCGACTGGCAAGTATAGATCTTGCATTTTCGAGCTCGAGACGCAGACTATACAGGTTCCTGAACCGCACAATCGCATCAATTATGGGTCCAAGTTCATAGACGATCTCTTCTACCAGTAGTTCATCCACATCCAGCGCAGCCAGATAGTCCAACCGCTGGAAGAAGGTTCTGAGGATATTCGAACGGCTATACATGATCGTCTGGTCGTCTAAATCCTTTGTCACTGAATATATCTGCAACAGTTCGTTGATTATCAACTCCCGCGAATTGTCCATAATATTACTATAAAGTTTGTAATATTACTTATTATATTAAAATTTTATTGTTATTCTACATTTTGACAGTACTTTGATCTGATGGTGTGAAAGCGGGTTCACCTCCCGTTAGAGCCGAACTTTATAAAGGTTTAATAACATGTAGTGGAATAGGATAGAACGGTCATGAAACTACAATTGAGATTTCCGCCGCATTTGCACGAAGCACCCAATACGGCAGAGGTAATACTTGAGACAGGTGCCAGGATAAACATAGACCGTGCGTATGTGGATGCAGTGCGTGGTGAACTCATTATTGATGTCCCGGATGATAAGGCTGAGCAGGTGGTCTCTCTATTCAAACAGAAGGGAGTGGAAGTCCATAAGCTGCTGAAGCTGATCTCATGGAACGAAGACAGATGCATCCATTGTGGCGCCTGTATCTCGGTTTGCCCCGTGGGGGTATTCAAATTCGATCATGAGTGGCAGATAAAGCTTGACGAGGGTAAATGTATCAGGTGCAACGTATGTATAAATGCCTGTCCCATGGGCGCTCTTTCTTCTGTTGATAGTAATTCGTAATGTGGCGAAATGAGACCAGAAACCATAACTTCAGAGGAGATGGCTGCCTTAGATACGAATTGTAACTTCTTCGGGCTATCTCCGCTACAGCTGATGGAGAATGCGGGTTCGAGCATAGCACGTGAGTTGAAATCCCGGTTTGGTGAGGACATAGACATAGTGATAATAGCGGGCAGGGGTAATAACGGTGGTGATGCATTCGCCGCTGCACGCCACTTCCGTAACGTGCGGGTTATACTCGTGGGGCGCTCGAAGGATTTGAGAACCGATGAGACGAGAAGAAACTGGCGGATTTTACTCGATTCCGGCGGCTACCACCTGGAAGAGATAACGGATTCTTCCACTCTCAACGCAAAGAAGCTAAGTTGCGATGTGATAATCGATGCACTGCTTGGTACCGGTGTGCATGGCAAGCTAAGGGAGCCGGAATCCACAGCTATCGATCTTATTAACCGCACAAATGCGTTTGTTCTCTCGGTAGATGTGCCTTCTGGTATGGATCCCGATACGGGTGAATGTGATAAGGCTGTTCATGCCGACCTCACCGTTACGTTCCATCGACCTAAGCCCGGGTTATTAAATAACAGTGAGCATGTTGGCGAGCTCGTGATTGCGGATATAGGCATACCCGCGGGCATGGAACGACTGGCAGGACCGGGCGACGTGAAGTTAGTATTAGGACAACGCATGCGGAGCAGCCATAAAGGCGATAATGGCAGGGTCTTAATAGTGGGTGGCGGTCCCTTCTCAGGTGCGCCGGTCCTGAGTGCACTTGCAGCTCTTCGCACCGGTATCGACTGGGTAACGATAGCGGCACCTGCGGGTGTGGCGTCGATCATGGCATCCATATCGCCAAACATCATTGTTCAGCCATTATCTGACACTGTACTGAATAGTAACGACGTTGCATTGATCTCGAACCTGATGAAGAGACACGATGTGCTCCTGATAGGTATGGGTCTGGGTTCCGCAGAAGACACGATAGTCGCAGTGAGACGTATAATGGGTGCAGAAACGGCGAAGAAGGTGGTTGTAGATGCTGATGGGCTCTATGGGCTGGATCTACCGCTTGAAGTAGCCAAACAGCAGGTGATCATAACGCCCCATGCAGGTGAGTTCCGGAAGATGGGTATGCCCTCACCCCCGGAAGAGGATGAGGAAGAGCGGATAGAATATATAAGAGAGTTCTCGTTACGCAACCGTGTGGTGACGCTCTTTAAAGCTGCTTCTGACATCATATCAGATGGTAAACGCGTGAAGGTGAATGTAACAGGCAATGCGGGCATGACGGTCGGCGGTACCGGAGACGTTCTGAGTGGTATAACAGCAGCTCTGTTTGCGAACACGACTGATGCATTCAGAGCGGCGACCGCGGCAGCTTTTATATCGGGCTATGCCGGTGATGCCGCATTCCATGATAAGGGGTTCAGTCTGCTTGCGACCGATGTGATAGAGAAGATACCGGCTACTTTGAGATCGATCACCGGCTCACAGTCCTGAGACAAGTGTGGCGATACCTACAGCCCCTGCGTATTGCGAATTTGGAGGCACTACCACCTCAGTACCGAGTAGATGCTCAAACTCCTTCTTCACTCCCTCTACCAGCGATACACCACCAACGAATATGACGGGCGGTCTCATCTCCATCTCCTGTATCTGTGTTTCGTACACCTGCTCCGCGACCGACCGGCACGCCGCAGCGGCTACATCCTCTCGCTTTACGCCGGCAGCGAGCGATACCACAAGGCTCTGTATGCCGAACACCATGCAGTAACTCTGCAATTCATGCCGCTCCTTCGATTTCAACGCCAGTTGCCCCAGCTCGGAGATGTCCACATCAAGTCGATGAGCTGCTACTTCCAGGAACCTGCCAGACGAGCCGCCACAGATGCCACCGAGGCTAAAGCTATTTGCTATACCATCGCGCATGAGTATCAGCTTATTGTTCATACCACCGATATCAATCACCGTAGCCTCTCCCTTATGCCTGCCCGTGAGCAATGCCGCGCCTTTAGCAACAACACTCACCTCCTCTAAATTCAGGTCGGCTTTCACATGCTCGCCCACAAGCTCTCGTCCATGACCCGTGACACCTATAGCTTCTATATCCTGCTCTTTCATACCTGCAGTCTCAAGTGCTCTCTCTATCGCGTCATCTGCACTCTCTACAGGATCTGTCGTCGGTATCCACGCCTCTCCTACTATCTCGTCGTCTTTCATCACCACAACCTTCGTTGTCGAAGAGCCAGAATCCACGCCCAGCGTTGTACCCTCCTGCCGCTCTCGCATCAGTAGTGCCTTTCTGGTTATCAGCGTCTTCAACGCTTCCAATCGTGCATATAGCTCTATCTCCTTCGGTTTCTCTACATTCGAGTACGTTATTATCGGTATATCAGTCCTCTCGTGCAGGAATCGCCTGACCACATCTTTCACAACCGTGCCCTCGGCACAACGGAAACATGTGAGCAGTAACACGCCTTTTATTGATGGGTCCTTCAGCATTGATACCGCTCTCGCCATCATCATGTTCAAACTCGGGCTCTCTACCTTCAGACCCATCTCCTCACATGCCGCTTCCACCTGCGATAACTCCATCTCCGGATATACCAGCTCTATTCCCACCTGTTCCGCTATATCATCCAGTATCCACTGTATCCCACTGTATTCCGTACCACAGGATATCTGTGCCACGCGCGTTGCCATAGTGCTCACCACCTCTATTCGCCCTTCGGTAGACCGGCTAAGAACGCCATTATCCTGTCCACCATCTCCTTCATCCGGTCGCCTCCCTCGTATCTCACTTCCAGCGTTGGTATCTTTCGCTTTCGTATAAGGAACTTGAAGAATTCGTCACTGACTGCGCAACCCATGCAACCGAAGGTAGGGGGTGCATCTGTAAGAATGATCGAAGCTTCTGCCTGCTCCAGTAACGGGACTAAAAGTCCTATCCTGCCCTTCACACCAGCAGGCTCCTCTACCGAGACATAACGTAATGCACGCTTCAGATCCTCTTCTGTCACATTTAATGGCGGTGCATCAATCTCTGCATCTCTCACATGCTTGCCGATCTCACGCATCAATACTACCGGCTCATGACCTCCTCTCTCTACCAAATCCGCTAATATCAAACTATTTGGCGGGTATACCAGTACTTTCATCTTTAATCGCCTAATTTTACTTACTCCTCTTCCTTTAAATTTATTGCCTAATATAATGGACGCAAGTAGTTATCCCTTATTTCCCTTCCCTTCGGTCCGAGAAGGGCAGCGGGAATTTATGGCTGATGTGAAACGCACAGTAGAATCGGGCGGGATACTCATTGCTCATGCTCCTACCGGTATAGGTAAAACCGTGGCTGCGCTCGTACCCGCACTTCAATACGCCATAGAGAGCGATAAGTGCGTCTTCTTCCTCACATCCAAACGAAGCCAGCATAAGATAGCGATTGACACACTTAGGCGGATAAAGACGGTGGACAGTAATCTGGACATCATCGCGGTTGATATAACATCCAAGCAGTCCATGTGTCCGCGTGCGGTAGCCCTGTATCGTGAATACTATTCCCTGTTCGCAGAGTTTTGCAAGAATGAACAGAAGAATAAGCGGTGCTGGTATTACACGAACCAGGATGCGGATGCACTGATACGGCTAAAGGAGGAGATAATGCATGTGGAGGAGCTGTGTGAGTGGTGCAAATCACGCCAGATATGCCCTTATAAGGCGGCGCTGGAAGTCGGTAAAACAGCGGATGTTGTTGTATGCGACTATAATTATCTGTTTTCGACTGATATTGCGGAGAAGGTGCTGGAGAAGATAGAGCGGGGGCTTGAAGACGTTATTGTCATTGTTGATGAAGCGCATAATCTGCCAGACCGTATAAGAAACAACCTCAGCAGTGAGTTACGATTGAAAACACTGACAGAGACCGCCAGAGGTATCAGGAACGTGGACAGGGAGCTGTATAACAACCTCTCGCAGTTTGAGATGATCCTGAGGAAGCTGGTGATGAGCACGGTTGAAGATAACAAAAAGGAGACCACGGTGGATCGGGCTTTCCTTATTGAAGAGCTGGAGAAGATGTTGAGGCGGCGGATAGAAGTATTGAGCTATAACGAGTTTATAAGTGCTATAAGAAGCCGCGCAGATAGTATCCGGAAGAAGAAGACATCGTCAGATGCAGATCGTGATGTATTACAGAGGAATCTGGTGTCTATCGCCGATTTCCTTGAAGCGTGGCGTACGGGTGAAAAGTGCCTGCGTTTACTCACCGTCGATGATGAACCCACACTATCAGTCAAACTCCTGGATCCCGCGGTATTGAGCGAACCGGTATTCAGAAACGCGCACGCATCCATACTGATGAGCGGCACACTGTGTCCTACAGAGATGTATGCCGATATATTGGGCGTCACGCGGATAAGTGGTCGCGAGATAGTTATGCGTGAATATGTGTCCCCGTTTCCGCGAGAGAACCGCCTCATCGTTGTAACGAAAGGGCTCACAACCAGGTACACAAAACGAGGTGAAGAGATGTACCGGCGAATAGCGCAGAAGATAGATGCGATAGCGGGTAACATAAATGGGTGCATGGCTGTATTCTTCCCGTCTTATGCACTACTGAAAGCCATTCTGGTACATATACCGCCACATACGAGGAGAAGAGTGCTGGTAGAGCGGCGTGATATGAGTAAAGGAGAACGCAACATGCTGTATGAGCGATTGAGGGCAGACCATGCGGGTATTCTATTCGCGGTACAGGGTGGATCGTTCTCCGAGGGCATGGATTATGAATCCAATACGCTGAAGGCGATCATCGTTGTTGGTCTTCCGCTCAGCCCACCCACACTGGAAGTTAAAACCCTACAGGGCTACTATACCGGCAAATACGGTACAAACAAGGGCAGACTGTATGGCTACCTCTATCCTGCAATAACAAAGGTACTGCAGGCAGCGGGTAGAGGAATAAGAAGCGAACATGACCGATGTATCATCGTGCTTATGGACTATCGGTTTGCTCAGTACCCCTATAAGAAATGCCTGCCGCCAGATTTTGATCTGACCTTCTCGGATAATGTGGAAGAGCTATGTCGAAGGTTCTTCAATACCTGATGGTAGAGCCAAACCAGTTTTCAGATTTTGCGTGGTATCAACGCGATAAAGAACCGCCACGGAGCCGGAAAGGTGTGAATTCGTGTCCGTTACCCTCATAAAATTTCGTGAACCATTCGTAGAAATGCAGCCTGATAGTGTGGATACCCGCCATTATTGCTTCAAGCACTATCACGAGTACCGTTCCGAAGATAAATACCACCGCCGCCAGCACCTGACTCAGTACCGGCACGGGCATCGAGAGGCACATGAAAGTGAAGATGAGGAATACTTCGATCAGGGCAGCATGGCAGAGTGCAAGTGCCATAATCCTGCCGTAAGAGACCACATTCGCGAGGAACCGGAAGAAATTCTCCAGCAGTGCATCTATAACACCATCGATGAGTATGATCAGATAATTCATAATCCCTTTCTTACCCTCGCCGGATTCATGTCCCAGCTCCTCCTTCACCCTCAGTCCAAATAATAAAACGATGGGTAATAGCACAAGGACACCGGCATTCCTGAGCAACACAGAGATATTGTTATCCTGCAGCTCGGTGAAATAAAACCCGAACAGCAGTAACAGGAAGTAGAGTGCACCAGCCAGACACCATATCTTCACCAGTCCTGTTATCAATCCCGCCATATCCCGCTCACGCAGGTGGTTCATCACGTTGAAGCCCAGACCGAGCCCCATATGTGCGAATCCTATCAAGAGCGTGATGACAAAGAACAACTTCACCTGTACCAGAGGCTCCAGTAGCGGATGTTTTATCAGTATGAGCCAGTCAGGTACGTGCACACCCAGAGCTTCTTTGATAAGCTCACCCGCGTACGCACTGAATCCAAAGAATTCTCCAAATATTACACCCGCAATGAGTGAACATAGCCCGCACAGTAGTATAATTACGCCCATCTCGCTTGTACCCTTACCGAGCCCTGTGAAGCGAGTAAGGGCGAGACCCAGGAGCATCAGTATGAAGCCATGACCTATATCAGGGAACATTAGACCGAAAAGGATGGGGAATATAACGGCGGTGATCAAAGTTGGGTCTATATCGCGATATGAAGGATGACCATACATCTTTATAACGGACTCAAAAGGCTTCAATATCTTCGGGTTATTCAGTAAACTGGGTACCCTTACATCCTCGCGTCCGGGCTTACTCACTTCGACCACAGAGAACCCGCCCGTCTCTTCGGTTATACCCGAAGTCACTTCGGCTACGTTCTTCTCTGGTGTCCAGCCCTCGATGACACGTACGCGCTCGGTCTGCCCGAATAGCATCTTCACCTTCGCTTTCGTATCTTCTATCTGCACGAACTCGCGCATTGTAACAAGCTCTGCGAGCTTCGACTCGCGCAGTTCAGCTATCTCACGCTCTTTCTGCGTTATATCCTGCTGCAATCGCTTCAATTTCGCTTTTACTTCTTCTATTGCCCGGACGGTATCATCAGGTGGTATATCGGATGGAGCAACCCAAGAATTGAAGTCCATACGCGTGAGTAGCTTCTCTACAGCCGCTCTATCACGCTTCATAACTACAACAATGGCAAATGCGCGTCCTTCACCCGTACGAGCGCATACAAAGTGGAGTTCCCCAACGGCATTATCGAGCGCTGTTTCAAGTTCTTCCAGATTCGTTTCAGGTAGCTCACCCGCGAATACCGTTATGAAATGCTGATCACCTATAAAACCGGGTTCAACTCCAAACTCCTTGAGTTCCGTCAGTACATGAAGCAGATCCTCTGTATCTGCCAATTCATCACGCAATTTCGCGATATCGTCCCTTAAAGTATTAACGGTTTTATCCACTCTATTGAAATAGCTTTCTATCTCAGCCAGGCTACCGTACTCTCGCGGCACCACTCGTGGCTGCTTTCTCTCAGCACCAAATAGCTTATCCTTCAGGCTCTTCTTCTTTTCAGCCTCTGTCGGTTGCAAGAGCGCGATTAGATTGCTCATACGAGCCAGAAGTTCAGAAGTCTTTATCACCGTTGGATCAGTTTTCGCGGGTTCAATAAGCCCGCTCCAGTCATCCATAAACTCCTTAACATCAGTTAGATGAACGGACCCAAGAGCATCGAGTCTCTTTATCACTCTATCTACGTCTTCATCCAGAGTGATTATGCGCAATTCCCGCATCTCTTCTGGTCTCAGCATCGGGTATCACATTAGCATTCTGGCAGATTACATTATTGTGTTCTTCTTTCTCTATTAAAATGTTTCTATAGATGTTTCTATAGAGCAATTCAAAAACGTCACCTTAACAAATTTTAACTAACGTTCCCATAGAGCAACCCCTATCAACACCTCTTACCGCGCTCTTATTTACTCGCCCGCAAAATTATATAACGTACATGGGAAAATGTCAATATTAAAAGATTGTGCAACACAGCACGAAAATAGAAAAATACTTAATATAGAAAGAACAGATTGAGAGATGGCAGTAATCGAGGATGGTTAAGGAGGTTAAGAATTTGAAGAAGGAGCAGGCAGCAGAATCAGCGGTATCACTTGTCAAGGATGGGATGGTGGTCGGACTGGGTACCGGTTCCACGGCGGAGGTTGCAATAGCGAAGCTGAGTGAGCGTGTGAAACGCGAGGAACTGGATATCCTCGGTGTTCCTACCTCGCTCAGAACAGAGATGATTGCGATCGAGTCAGGCATTCGTGTTACCACGCTCTCGGAGCATCCCTCACTTGATATCTGTATTGACGGTGCCGATCAGGTTGATTCAAGACTGAACCTTCTTAAAGGCGGCTGGGGCTCGCATACGCGAGAGAAGATAGTATCATACGCATCGAAGAAGTTCGTTGTCTGTGTTGATGATAGCAAGATAGTAGAGCGATTGGATAGACCGGTTCCTATTGAAGTATTGCCATATGCAGTACGGGTGGTGGAGGCTCAGGTGCGAGAACTGGGTGGTGCACCCCTGTTGAGAAAGGACGGGACCAGAGGTGGTTATTTCATTACAGAGGGCGGTAACCTGATAATAGATGCAAATTTTGGTGTTATAGACAATCCAGAAGAGCTGACTGTGGCTCTTTCTTCTATTGTTGGTGCGATAGAGCATGGTATTTTCACCAATGTATCGGAAGTGCATGTTGGTGGTGAAGAGGGGGTTGAGGTATTGAGGAGATGAGGTATTGAGATGAAGTTACTGGTAAGTCCGAGGGATATAGAAGAAGCGAAGGCGGTCATTCGGGGTGACGCCGACATAGTGGATGTGAAGAATCCAGCAGAGGGCTCTCTTGGCGCGAATTTCCCGTGGGTTATCAGCTCGGTGAAGGAGCTGGTGAGACGGGAATGCGATGGGACGGTGGCGGTGAGCGCAGCGATAGGAGATTTCTATTATAAGCCCGGTACTGCCGCTTTGGCTGCTATGGGTGCTGCTCTCTCAGGTGCAGAATACATAAAGGTCGGGCTCTTTGGAATAAGAGACCGGCGGGAAGCGATTGACCTGCTCTCTGCGGTAGTCAAGGCGGTGAAGAGTGTTGAAACCACGAAGAAAGTCGTTTGTGCTTTCTATTCTGACTATAAACGAATAAATTCGATTTCACCATTTGAAATCTCAGAGATCGCGAGAGAGGTGGATATCGATGTGGCAATGGTTGATACGGGCATAAAGGACGGGCGATCAACACTGGAATTCATGAGTGGTGACGAACTCCGTAGATTCGTTGAGAATTCAAAAGCGTTAGGGCTCGAAACTGCGATCGCAGGCTCGCTCAAGTTCGAGGATGTACCACGGATAAAGGAGATCGCACCGGATATAATAGGTGTGAGGGGTATGGTCTGCGGTGGGGATCGAAATGCAAGAGTGAAGCCAGAACTTGTACGAGATTTGAAGCAGATGGTTGTTTGATTGAGGTTTTTATGCGTGTAAAACATTTATAGATTGCCCTCTTCGAAGAGTAGTATGACCTGAAGTGATTACTATGGGCAAACGGAGGGCGACATGGAAGCCGTATTGTACGGTCCCTGCGGTAGCAGTTGTAGCAACGCGATGACCGCAAGCGGTAACCACAGTACGGTACACATTCCGTCTGTCACGAGAATACCTCTATCCATTTAAACTTATAATAAGCAAATGACATCTTTAAGTGTTTTATAAACAACAGAGGAGGGGTTTGATATGGAAGATGAAGAGGAGATAGAGCGAATAAAAGCGAAGAAGTTGCGTGAGATGGAAGAACGAATGAAGACATCGAGAGATAAGGACAGCAGTGAGGGCGTGATTGACCACCCGCTGACTATCACGGACAGTAGCTTTATAGATACAGTGCGGAAATATCCGTTGGTTGTGGTGGACTGCTGGGCTCCCTGGTGCGCGCCCTGCAGGATGGTCTCACCGGTGATAGATGAACTGGCGCGAGAACTCGCGGGTAAAGTCGTATTTGCGAAACTGAATGTGGATGAGAATCCACGTGTTGCCACGGAATATGCTATCATGGCTATACCCACCATGTTCATCTTCAAGAATGGTGAGCCGGTGGATGTTATTCAGGGTGCGTTGCCGAAACAACTCTTAGAGGCGAGGGTGAAGAAGTGGATTTGAGATGATATGGGCGATGCGAGACGCAGAGAGGTAGAAATAGAGATCGTAAAGAAGTTCGCCAGGTTGGGCTATCAGGTACAGCCCGATGCCGTTGATCTGTTAGTGCGATACAACGAGCAGGGAATTGCGCTTGATACGCTATCAGAGATGGTCGTGAAATCGCTTAAAGCCTCTACTGCGTTCGTCATTTCCTGCGAGCAACTATCAGATATCCTCCCGCAACGTGACTCAGGAAAGGCAATACCACCACCAGATATTATCAAATCGTTTAACGGTGGCGAGAGCAAGAACAGTGATTTTTTGGCTCATTTCATCAGTAGATACGAAGAGCTAAGCGGTATAATAAAGAAGAGACTGAACTGTTCCCAGATAAGATCCGTAAGGAACCTGAAATCGGGGGATGAGGTGTCCGTGGTTGGCATGGTTTCTTCGGTGAACAAGACGGCGAGAGGCAATCTCCTGGTTGATCTGGAGGATCCATCCGGTCATATCCCTGTAGTCATACCGCCTAATAATGAGATAATACCCGACGAGGTGATCGGCATTACCGGCACTCTGAGCGAAAGCGGTTACCTGTTTGCACACAGGGTGGTCTATCCTGATGTACCTATTCATTCGTCCTCGCAGATATCTTTACCGCTCACCGCATCATCGTCTCCTATCTATGCGGTATTCATATCAGATATGCACGTGGGTAGCGAGGCTTTTCGTGAAGATGCATGGTACAGCTTTGTGGACTGGCTGAAAGAGGAGTCTGAACGTATCAACATCGGCTATCTGCTCATAGCGGGCGATATCGTTGATGGTATCGGTGTCTATCCCGGTCAGGAAAACGATCTGGCAATCATGGATATAGAGGAGCAGTACAGGTCAGCGGCACGATATCTCAGCTCTTTGCCTGAAGACCTGCACGTTGTGATATCACCAGGCAACCACGATGCGGTGAGGAGCGCAGAGCCACAGCCGCCATTACATACGAGGTTCCAGCGCTTCTTCGCACCTAATACCTATTTCGTCAGTAATCCTGCATATGTGCGGATAGGTGACCGGGTGGTGTTGATGTATCACGGTCAATCATTTGACGATTTCGTTAATTCCGTATCTCGATTGAACTATTCAAAGCCGGAGGATATGATGATCGAGATGCTGAGAAGGCGACATGTAGCACCGATATACGGTAACAGTGTATCGATCTACCCGAACGGTCATGATTATGGTGTGATAAATCCCGTTCCTGACATAATTCACTGTGGGCATACGCATACAGTGGGAATGGCGAAATATCGTAATGTACTGGTGCTAAATTCCGGAACATGGCAGTCCCAGACGGGCTATCAGAAGAAACGGGATATAACCCCCGTTGTTGGTTGTGCCATACTTGTAGAACTCACACAGTTGAAGACCCGGGTTATGGATTTCAGTAACGACAGGAGGAATAAGCGCGAGAAATGAAACGTAAACTTGCCAATATCTGCAACTGGTTTCGAGATCGCGCATACAGAGAATACGAAGCCATACTGGAAGAGGAGATAATGGAACGGAACCTACCAGAGCATGTGGCTATAATCATGGATGGGAACAGGCGATTTGCACGTAAAATTGGCATTTCTACGAAAGATGGCTACCTCTATGGTGCAGAAGTGACGGAGCGTGTGATTGAGTGGTGTTTTGACCTTGGTATAAAACAGCTCACGATATATGCGTTCTCGATCGAGAACTTCTGTCGTACGGATGAAGAGAAGCAGCGACTGTTTGAACTCATGCGGGCTGAATTTGATAAATTGACAAGACACGAGCATGTACATAGTCGTGGCGTTCGTGTGAGGGCGATAGGGAACCTCGATCTTTTACCCGGGGAAGTGCGAGAAGCAATATATAGGGCGGAACACGCAACCGAGCAATACAGGTGCTATCGATTATTTATAGCGGTGGCATACAGCGGCAGGATGGAGATTGTGGATTCAGTACGGATAATAGCAGATATGGTGAAGAGAGGTCTGATAACTGCCGATGAGATAGATGAAGATACAATATCCCGCCACCTGTACATGGGCGAGTTGGAGGCAGGAGAAGTGAAGATCCCGGTGGATCTGATCATAAGGACCGGTGGCGAGATGCGATTGAGCAATTTTGTACCATGGCAGGCATCGGGCAACGAGTGCGCGGCTTATTTCTGTGCTCCATTCTGGCCCGAGTTCAGACGAATAGACCTCCTGAGAGCGATAAGGACCTATCAGGAGCGGGAAGAGCAACGGAAGCGATATACCATGGCAAGAATGCTGAAATTAGCGAGAGCATTCTCGTAACTGTGTATCGTACCTATTTGTGCACCAGCTTCTCTATCAGGATACTCCTCTCGCAATTGCTACATTTCAACCTGTAAGGGCGCCTCTTGAGTATTACAGTTGATTCCTCTTCCGTACCACAATACGGGCATTTCAATCTATAGTTGAATTCCTCTTCGCCTTTTCTGCGCCATAAAAATACCTCTCCCTTTGGTTCGCCCTGCTCATCTCGCAACCTTCGCCTTGTTATGTATGCGAAATCTTTTATATTTATCTCAGCCGGTAGTTCCATTATACCTCTCCCTCATGGTATTAAGAACACGCCATCTCAATAATACACCTTCGTCCAGTTCTTCCACATTTATAAGTGCCAGCCGTAATAGCTCGTCCGGCTTAACGAATCCCGTACCTCCTACGGGTGTTGGTGCACTGTCACCGCCTATTATCATATTGCCAATATAGATGTAAATCTCATCGACCAGACCAAGAGAAAGGAGTGACCAGTTGAGCGTTCCGCCACCCTCTACCATCAGCCTGTTAACACCCTGGCACCACAACAGATACAGTAATTTCTCGAGATTAACTTTGTCTTCACCACAGACCATGATATCCGCTTTCTCTCCCAGACGACCTATATCCTCAACAATCGCTCGTTCTGAAACGGCAATTATGCGCTTGCCCGCACCCCTGTTCAGTATATCCGCATCGATAGGTGTTCTTGCTGCACTATCCACAACTACGCGTATAGGATTCTCGGGTAAACCCGATTTCAGCCGTTCCTCACGCCTCTTGTCCGATTTCACGGTCAATGACGGGTTATCAGTCAGGACGGTACCTATGCCCACCATGATGGCATCGCTACTCGCCCTCAGCGAATCAACCCGCTCAAAGTCCTCTGTACCGCTTATCCTGAGCTGTTCACGTCTCACGGTGGAGACTTTGCCATCTGCACTCATTGCCATGTTTATGAATACAAAAGGGCGTTTATTCGCGGTCATCATCTCAAAATATGTCCACCTCATCGAGACAATTCTGGCATACCGTCTTCTTCTTCACCGCTTCACCCGTGATGCCGGGCGTTGTGATACCTTTTATGCGGTGTGCGGGATGGGTATCTTCTATCTTTACCTCTATCGCGCATTCTTTACAGAGAGGAACACCACAATTATCGCACCTGGTCGTCGCTTGCCTCTTCTTGCATATACCGCAGATTGCTTCTTTATCCATCTCTTGAATGATTATCTGTATATTTTTTAAAACTTTTAACTCATTGCTACACCATCCCGATTCTGGAGTGGTAATGGTATCTATAAAAACCTGTTCAGAAGCGCCGATGTGGCTAATAGTGGATAAATAGCAAAATTTTTAAATATCAAAATCATATATCATCCACACCTAACTGTAACATATACATTTTACAAGGGAAAAATACATCTCGAAATGGTAGGTATGTGCCAATGGGAATAAAAGCGCGGAGCAGATGGGAGATTATACTTGATACATTGAGAGGGATATCTGAGGAGGGCGGTAAAGCAAAGAAAACCCGTATCATGCAGAAAGCTTATCTTGATTGGCGAAATTTTAAGAAATATTTCGACTTCTTACTGGAACATGGTTTTATCGAAGAGGTCCAGGCGGGGGGTGCCAGCTCCGAGTATCGGCTCACGGAAAAAGGTAAGGCTATAATGCAGAAGCTATTGGAAATAGAAAGGTTGTTACGTTGAGGTGCTATATCACTCGGATTCAGCAGGGAGTTCCATAAATTTGGAACCCAGTGGTTTTATCCGTACTTTACTGCCTTCTTCCCCACGTGATACAAAGTCAAGCTCCACAAATAACTTAATAACCGGGTCGAGTTCGTCACATTGTAAAGTAGTCTTCTCTTCGAGCTCTTTTAATGAATGCCATTGTGCATCTTTAAGCAACTCTAAAATTCGATCGAGGGTCTGCCAGTTCAGTTTTGAACCCCTGGTTGCCCATGATACGAATCTCGTTAGCTCTGTCTTTGTATATTCCGCCATCTCTCTCTTCTCCATCACCACTACTATTAAGAGGAAACACACGGTATATATAGACAATTTGGATAAATACAATTGTAAAGTAAAGCGGGCATATCTAATTGCGTCGTGCCGACAATCGCGATATCACGTTCAGTACAAGACCCATAAAGATGCAGAATACTCCTAAAATGATGAAAAAACCCGCTAATAACGTCAATGGTATAGAGAAGTATCTCGTATAGTTCTAAA
>JAODGH010000021.1:0-825 GCA_025464325.1 Methanosarcinales archaeon
TTTCTCATTTTTTCTTGTTTCTTAACCTGGTGTCTACTTTTAGGGGTGCACTCCACTTCTTTTACTATCTGAACTATCGAACTCCTCTTTTTAGTGCCCGTGTCATACCTGCGGTCGTTAAGAAGTGTTAGACCCTCTATCACAATCGCTTTGCAGGAGGTGTGATGCTTATTCCCATCCTCGTCCGCATACTTCGTAAGCTCTGGCACAGTCCACCGTAGCATATTCCAGTCCCATTCTTTAACTCCTCTTCTCAAGAACTCGAATAATGTTTGGGGACTCCACAATTCTGCTTCTATCCTTTCTCTTTGCTTATCACTACCCGGAGGTGGTGTGACCTGTGTTGTAAAATCGCAGTGTGTCTGATATTCCGGTGTTTTCACCACTTCATCGAACTTATTGGTGCACACGAGTCTCTTCTTATCTCTTCCCCGTATTGTGAATATGAACGCACCACCATCGGTATAGCTCCCGCCTCGTGCATTCCAGTACTTATCTGCAACAGCAGGGAATCTCTTATCCTCACCGTATAAACTCTTAAGCGTTGCATCTATCGCCTGCTTTTCCGACCCGATGAGCCCTATCTGAACAGCATCACCTTCTACAAGTGCAAATACCTGCGGTCTCAGCATAGAGGTGTCCGTTATTCAAATCAACTGGAAATAGCCCTCGTAGGGCTCATTTCTCGCAATTATAAAGAATCAGGGTCCGTCAGGCGAGCCATGTATGTGCGTGGTCTGTATGGCGCGGTATATATTCTGTTTTTCCGGTGGTAGCCCATCAAAGTCAAGTTCAGTCGTGGGTGCCATCGCCTCGATAATATAC
>JAODGH010000021.1:993-23569 GCA_025464325.1 Methanosarcinales archaeon
CATAACCGACTATCTTTAATATCATCATATTCCTGCCGTGCGAGAGCACAAACGCCCTCTTCTCACCGAGCTCCGCCAATTTATTTTCGCTTATGAACCTATCAAGCACATCCTCCTTAACCCGGAGAAAATACCGCCATACATCTGGTGGCTTTAGCTCTAAACCCGGTATCTTACGATAATCTGAAACGGTTGGTATCCTTTCTGGCTTATCAACGTCCATTAAAGGCGTTATGAAACTTTCTTCTACCTCGCTGCGTGCTTCCGGGTCGAGTAATGCTATCTGCAGCATGTAATCTTCTTCAAGTATTGACCTCGAAAAGCCGAGGTCTTCATGTGAAAGTCCAACAGCTGCAATACCTCCGTCCTTTCCGTTACCACGATTATGCATCCGGATAGCAGGTTCAAATATGTGCTTACCTTTGACCGGAATCGTGTATGCGAAACCGACGACTCGGATTTATATATTCTCATATTTTCCTTTCCACCAAAAAAGTGGTTGAATCAATACGCATAGACTCGCCCATAAGGTCGTTTTGAAACTGGCAACAGCTTAATGAACTCTTCACTCAGAATCTCCTTTTGCGAAATGCCCAAATCAAAATAATTGGTAAATTCACGCACATACTTCTCTAAAATCTCCTCATCTTTATCTTCTAACTTCACCACTCCCACTTCTTTCCCTAACTGATACTTCTTCACCTCGCCCCGTATATAAATCACTCCACCGTGCATCCCGGTACCGATGAAATTTGCCTTGTGTGATACATTTCCGAGTCCAAGTAGGATAACAATTCCTCCAGCCATGTATTCGCCGAGGAAGTCCTGTGCAGTCCCGCCAATAACAAGAACAGGCTTCTTACCCGAATACCCCTTCATGTGCATCGCCGCTCTGTATCCAACACTGTCACGAATGAAAATCTTTCCACCACGCATTGACATCCCCACTATATCGCCCGCTCTCCCTTCTACCATTATTTCCCCATCGTCCATCGTATTACCAACGCCGTCCTGTGCGTTACCATGCACTATTATTCGATGTCCATTGAGGAAAGCACCTAAGTCGTTCCCTGGAGTGCCGAAGATTTCTATCTCTACTCTATTATCAGGATTTGGAGAATAGAGCCTTGTTCCAATATATCTTTGCCCATAAACCTTCCTCAGTATGATTCTCTCTGCACCTTCGAGCATACAATTCCTTATGGCGTCATTCAGTTCCTTGTGTGTCAGTTTAGATGCGTCTATTTCCATCTCGTTCACTTCTTCTCCTGTTTTCATTTCATTATCTCTCTTTTATCACCACGTTATTAAAAACACCTATGCTAAGTTCGTCCTCGCTAATTCCTTATTCTTTTGTCCTACTTAAAGTCTTCTATTTTTCTCGTTTTTCATGCACCCTCCGCTTCAGGAAT
Source organism: Methanosarcinales archaeon (assembly GCA_025464325.1). GTDB lineage: Archaea > Halobacteriota > Syntropharchaeia > Alkanophagales > Methanospirareceae > G60ANME1. The sequence continues at coordinate 2,406 of JAODGH010000021.1, forward strand.
CCGCGGTCCAATGCCGCACTTTGGCTGACTTCGTCCCTGGTCAGATGTGCGCTTTATTCAAATTCTCGCGGTCATAAGCAATGCCGCATGTTTTGGACCAAAGTCTGCACATAATAGCTCGTATTTCCTGACTGATGTACCCCTGGAACCAGTCCCGTATATGAAAACACTTTCTCATCATTTGGAAATCTGGAGCAATTCTCTATCTCTGAATAGATTATCAGCGCCGAATACACGCCTATTCTTCATATTCACTTCCCGCTTTCCCCATCTCTCTTTCCGCATCTTTCACTTCCTTATCCACTGCTTCATCTATCGCCAGATACGAATCTATAACCGGGTTCTTCCGCTGTATAGCCACCTCTTCCCTTTTCCCGTGAAGATACCCGCACCTTCTGGATATTTTATGTTCTTCCTCCGCAATTCTGTCTTTATCTGGTTCTTTATTATAGCCCTGAGCTTACCCAGGAATATCCTGTGTCTTACCAGATGCTTTAACGCCCTTATCTCCTTCGGCGGGACATAAGAAGTAGGCAGAAACCCACCTCTCAGCAGCTCTGCCAGCGTCTTTGCATCTATCTTATCCGTCTTTATCTTCGCCCCCGCTATCATCTTCGTCTTTAACGGGTGCGCCAGGATCACTTTGTGCCCCAGACCTTCCAGTAAATCGTAAAAATATTCATAGTTGCCACTCGCCTCAAATGCAATTGTCAGCGCTTCCAGACCCGAAAAGAATTCTTCTATGTCTCCCGTTTCCGTCTTTAGTCTTTATTCGCCCTTCTTTTATCACTTCCCCCCTCTTTTGTACATACTATGGTCTGACAAAAACTTTTGTGCAAATCAACTCCTGCGTATGTCATTCTTCCACCTCTATGCTTTTATAGAGGCGAACTTAAACATACCATCAAATTTATATTTCTAAACTGATCAGGGCTGAACAAGATCTACTGCCTGACAGACGCGCCTTTACTCAATTCAAAATATATCAGAGAATACATAGGACAGATGTCAATGATCTTCAAGAATTATTCCTCAGTGCTCATAGGGGGATTAGCGATATATAAAAAAATCATAAATCCATGAAAATCATTCTCCCGCACCTTTAACACCCAGCACTTCCAGTTCCCATTCCTGTAATCCAACCCCTCTCAGATGATCCCTGTTCCCCCTCAGGCTCTCTATTGCGTTTATCCCCATACCGCCGAGCATCTCTTTCATCTCCAGACTCCAGCCCCGCAGCAGGTTCACCAGGCGCCGTGATGCGATATCAGGATTTATCCGTTTCGCAAGGTAAGGGTCTTGCGTGCATATCCCCCAATTGCATTTCCCGGTATAACACTTCTGGCATAGCGTGCAGCCCATTGCAACAAGAGCAGCAGTGCCTATGTAAACTGCATCTGCGCCGAGAGCAATCGCCTTAATCACATCTGCACTGCATCTTATCCCGCCAGCGGCAATGATTGAGCACCTGTTTCGTATGCCCTCCTCACGAAGCCTCTGGTCCACCGATGCAATTGCAAGTTCGATTGGTATGCCGACATTATCCCTTATTATCTTCGGTGCGGCGCCGGTACCACCTCTCAATCCATCCAGAGCTATTATATCTGCACCTGCACGAACCATACCGGAAGCGATAGCCGCGGAATTGTGAACCGCGGCAATCTTCACACTCACGGGCTTCTCATAATTCGTAGCCTCCTTAAGCGCATAGATGAGTGTTGATAGGTCCTCTATTGAATAAATATCATGCTGTGGCGCCGGTGAAAGAGCATCTGTACCCTCTGGAATCATCCTCGTCTCTGCAATAGAACAGGAGACCTTCTCACCCGGTAGATGCCCGCCTATACCCGGCTTCGCTCCCTGCCCTATCTTTATCTCCACAACAGCCGCGCAGTTCAAGTATTCGGCATCAACGCCAAATCTACCAGATGCGCACTGCACAATCGCATTCCTCCCGTATTTCGCACGCAATTCTTTGGGAAAACCTCCTTCTCCTGTGTTAAAAAGAGTTCCATATTCTGAGGCGGCAATCGCAAGCGATTTAAACGCTTGATAGCTTATTGCACCGTAAGACATTGCAGTGAAAAGGATTGGTGTCTCTATCATCACATTTGGCGGCATCGCTGTTCTTATTTCCACATCGCCCGATTCTGACCATGACTCCAGAGCAAGCGCATCAGGTTTGCATCCCAGAAAAGTTCTCAGTTCCATAGGCTCTCTTAACGGGTCTATGGAGGGATTTGTCACCTGTGAGGCGTTCAATACGAGATGGTCGAAGTAAACGCGATAAGGCTTGTCATTACCTCCCCCTGTGAGTATAACGCCGCCAGTCTCCGCCTGTTTCGTCAGATCACCTATCCTCTCATCCGTCCAGATATAATTAGGCTTATATGCAGACGGGTTGGGTCTGACGCTCAATGCATTCGTTGGGCAGAAGACAACGCATCTCTGGCAGCCTACACATCTCGCCACATCTGAAAATATCATATCAAGTTCTTCGTCATACCGATGTGTCCCGAATGCACACTGTCTCACGCAAACCTGGCACCGAATGCACTTCTCTTCCTTACGTTCAACTTCGAACTCAGGCAATAGATATGATTTCATCTTCCCTGCCCGTATTTACCCTCCCAACGATAGGCTCCCCACCATCTGGTGTCCACACTTTATCAAGTTCCGGTGATGCCACCCTTATTGCCGCCTCTTCTGAAGACAGATAGAGCATCTCTCCACGGACGCCCGCAGTAAGGGGTCGCAATCTTATTCTGTCTGTCAAGCCTATCATCTCACCATGATGCGCAATTATCACGGTAAATGGTCCGTTCATGAGTAATGGTGCATAGACCATCCTCAATGTGGTCAGTAATTTCTTCTCTTTTTCTGCCTTATTCTCTATCAACGTCCAGACCGGCGGTGCGAAAATTCGCGCAACTACGTTCACCGGAAGCCTCTGTCTCCTCATCAGCAGATCCACAGCATACGCCATCACCTCCGAGTCAGTATGCAGTGTGCAATGATAGCCATACATCTCTAAATAACGACGATTCGTCCCGTAAGAAGAGATTTCACCATTGTGAACAACCGTCCAGTCGAGAATGCTGAAAGGATGAGCACCGCCCCACCAGCCCTGTGTGTTGGTTGGAAATCTCCCGTGTGCAGTCCAGATATAACCTTTATACAACTTATCAAGGAGGAAATATTCCGCAATATCTTCTGGATAGCCCACTCCCTTGAAAACGCCCATGTTCTTCCCTGATGAGAAGACATAAGCATCCTTTATCCCCGTATTTATCTCCATCACCTTCCGCACAACATAATCGTCGTCCGAGAAATTCTTATCCGCACCTTTCTTATCCGTTGCAGCAAAATACCGCCATAGCAATGGTGGATTCTCGACCCGCGCACCATGCGGCTCTCCATGCGGTATCTCCTCATCATAAACCACGTCAAAATTCGCATTCAGAAACGCATCGGTCTCTCTCTTTGCTTCCGCATTCCCTCCTTCAAACATGATATGTATTGCATAATAATCCTCATACTTCGGATAAAGCCCGTAAATTGCGAACCCCCCACCGAGACCGTTTCCACGCACGTGCATATTTGCTATTGCTCTTATAACGCCCTCTCCACTGAATCTCTCTCCATTCCTGTTCATCGCACCGAATAGAGAACAGGCGGTTATTTCCTTATAAATCTCTCTTCTCCCTCCATTCATCCCATTATCGCTCCTCTTACTGCTTCAGGGAGGCAAATAAGCCCGAAATCAGCACTGAGCAACTCCTCTTTAAATGGAGATACATCTATTCCCGTCCTCATCAAGCCCATGAATAGCCCCGCCCTGTCTATTTTATTCACGAGAATCATGCCAGCCACACGTCCTTCTCTGAGCACTATCCTCATGTAAATCTTCTTCTCCTCTTCAACCTCTTTCAAAACCTCGTAGCCATCCTCTTCAGCACTGATTCCTGCTGCTATGACCGTAAGCCCGAAGAAATGCATTGAATTCATATTCGTGCCCCACTGGTATTCCTTCTCAACACCGCACATATTGAAACCCGCAACTCTCCCTCCAGCGTATGCCGTAGCCCATAAAGGTGTAAGCCTGAAATCGTCATGCACGAAGTCATAAACCTCTGCGCAGTCACCACATGCGTAAACATCCTCCACAGAAGTCCTCATTCGTCTATCCACCATTATCCCACGATTTACTTTCACTGATGTGCCACGAACAAGCTCTACTCGCGGTCTAACACCCGCAGCGATGATAAGCAAATCGCACCCTATTTCTGTCCCATCATCCAGAACAACGCATTCAGCACTCCTTTTACCCACCACCGCCTTTATCGTATGCCCTGTCAACATTCGCAGACCGCTCTCCTTCAGATGCCTTTTGACCATGCGGGATGCAGTCTCGTCAAAAACTCCCGGTAGTAGTCGCTCTGAACGCTTGATAACCGTCACATCCGACCCAAGCCGCATCAACGCCTCCGCAGCCATTAAACCTATTCGACCACCACCGAGAACAACAGCCTTTTCCACGGAACCCGATTCCACTCGCCTCTTTATCGCTATCGCATCGCCCAGCGAGGTGAAAGTAAAAACACCATCTTTATCAAATTCCCCATCGTGATAACACAAACCTTCCATTGGTGGTATAAAAGGCGTGCTGCCTGTTGCAAGCAGGAGTTTCCCGTATCTTATCCGCTGTCCATCTTCCATCTCCGCTTCTTTGTTATCAAAATCAACTGTCACTGCCTTCTTGCAAATAGCATGGATATCATTCTCTTCATAAAAATCTTCACTTCTATAATATACCTTCCCCAATTCAATCTCACCTGCGAGGTAATAAGGAATAAGCGCCCTTGAATATGCCCGGGAGCTCTCCTCAGAGACCATGATAAGCTCCCCTGTCCTGTCAACCTCCCTTATTGCTTCCGCTGCGGCGATTCCTCCTGCTGAGTTGCCGATAATCAAATATTTACACTCCATCATCACACTGCTTGCTCAACCTCCGACCTCAACCACCAGCGCCTCGTTTGGACACTTCTCCACACAGATAGGCTCTTCCCTGCCCGCACACAGGTCGCATTTCCACGCTTTACCATGAGTCTCGTCCCTGATTATCGCTCCATAAGGACATGCGAGCACACAACTCCAGCACCCGACGCATTTGGAGGCATCATGCACCACAACCCCGTCCTTCTTATAAAGAGCGCCACTGATGCATGCGAAAACGCAATCGGGCTCTTCACAATGCCTGCATTGGAGAGCAAAAGATACGGGTCCTCGCTCCTCTACTCGCACCCTCGGGATCGGGCGCTCCTTCTCGTAAAGGAATGCTTTTATTATGTCCCGCGATCTTGAATGCTCTACCTGGCACCAGACCACACAAAGCTGACATCCGATACAGACTTCCGCTCTGCAACAAACCCGTCTCATCCTTATTCTCACAGGACTGATAGATATTCCTTCAACTCCCACTCCGTCACGTTCACGCGATACCTGTCCCATTCCACCTTCTTTGACGTGATGAAGTTGTTGAATATGTGCTCTCCCAGGGCTTCCCTCACCAGCTCGCTCTCCTCCGTCAGTGTGATTGCTTCAATCAGACTCCCGGGCAGCGATTTTATCCCCGCCCTCGCACGTTCCTCCTCACTCATCATATACACATCCTTCTCCGTAGGTGGTGGCAATTCATACCCGTTCTTTATCCCTGCCAGACCAGCGGCGAGCATCACAGAGAAAGCCAGGTAGGGGTTACATGCCGGGTCCGGACTGCGTAATTCTACACGTGTGGCTTTCTCCTTACCTGGCTTGTACATCGGCACTCTTATAAGCGTAGAGCGGTTGCGGCGTGCCCATGAGATGTACACTGGTGCTTCATATCCTGGAACGAGCCGTTTATATGAGTTCACCCACTGGTTAGTAACCGCGGTTATCTCTGGTGCGTGTCTTAATAATCCTGCAATGTACTCTCTACCCACATCCGAGAGATGATATTCATCATCCGGGCTGAAGAATACGTTTTTGTCTCCCTTAAACAGTGATTGATGCGTGTGCATTCCAGAGCCGTTCACACCGAAGATGGGCTTCGGCATGAATGTGGCATAACATCCATATCGCTGCGCAATCTCCTTCACCACAATCCGGTGTGTCATCACCTGGTCTGCCATTGTGAGGGCATCCCTGTAACGCAGGTCTATCTCGTGCTGTGAGGGTGCAACCTCGTGGTGGCTGTACTCCACATCTATCCCCATCGCCTCCAGCGTTAAGATCGTATCCCTTCGCAGATCACTCGCCGCATCCAGCGTCGTCAGGTCAAAGTAGCCACCTTCATCCAGTACCTCCGGATTCTTATTGTCCCGGAGGTAGAAATACTCCAGCTCCGGACCCACGTAGAAGGTATAGCCATACTCCTTCTCCAGCTTCTCCAGATTCCTCCTCAATATGTACCGCGGGTCGCCCTCATAAGGACTGCCATCCGGCTGTAAAATATCACAGAACATCCGCGCAACTGCATTCTCCTTCGGTCGCCATGGTAGAATCTGGAAAGTTGCGGGGTCGGGTTTCGCTAGCATGTCGCTCTCATCAATTCGCGCAAATCCCTTTATCGAGGAGCCGTCAAAACCCATACCCTCCTCAAAAGCGCCCTCCAATTCCCGTGGCGGGATTGCAAAGCTCTTCAACTGCCCCAGAATGTCCGTGAACCATAGCCGTATAAACCTCACGTTGTTCTTTTCCACTGCTTCAAATACATCTTCTTCCGTCTTTATCCCTGCTTTTGCTTCCATATGGTATTCCACCTCTACCTTTTAATGCTTGCTCTCCATTCTAAAAACTATTTGAGAACTTTTCATAAAAATCCTTTTCTTGATCTCTACCATATCCATCTTCTTCACCCATTATCTGTTCGCTTCGCTTCCCCTGCCACTCATTCTTTATACCTATTCGTTATCGGCATTCTCCTGCCGGATCCAAATGCTTTAGGCGTTATCTTTATGCCTATCGGGGCTTGCTGCCTCTTATATTCATTATGGTCCACCCGCCAGATGACATCGCTCACCACGCGCGCATCAAACCCCATCCTGATTATCTCCTCTTTACTCCTGTTCTCTTCGATGTATGCATGTAATATCGGGTCTAATATCTCGTAAGGTGGTAGCGAATCGGTATCCTTCTGCCCCTCTTTCAATTCAGCAGAAGGTTCTTTAGTTAGTATACTCAGGGGAATAACCTCCTTCCCCTTCATGGCATTGATATATCTCGCGAGTTTATACACGGTCGTCTTCGGGACATCTGAAATAGCAGCCAGACCACCACTCATGTCACCATACAGTGTGCAATAGCCGACAGCCAGCTCTGACTTATTACCGGTTGAGAGTACGAGGTAGCCAAACTTATTCGATAGCGCCATCAGGATATTACCGCGAATCCTCGCCTGGATATTCTCCTCTGTTACGTCTGGCTCAGTGCCTTTGAATTCTTCAGATAGCATTGCGGTATAAGCATTAACCGCATCAATAATGGGTATGACTTTGAACTCTATACCGAGGTTCTCAGCCAGTCTCTTAGCATCCGATATACTGGCTTGTGAGGTGATTGCACTGGGCATTGAGACACCAATCACATTCTGTGCACCCAGCGCATCCGCTGCCAGTGCTGCGGTCAATGCCGAATCTATACCGCCACTTAACCCAATGACGACCTTCTTGAATCCGTTCTTTCGTACATAATCCCTGATGCCTAATATCAAAGCGCCATAAATCTCCTTTAAGGGATCTTCTTCCGGAATTATCCCGGCACCGTCCAGATTTGTTATCAAAAGATCCTCTTCAAACTGTTTACACTCGGCAATAAGAGCCCCTTCTTTATTGAAGACATAGCTCCTGCCATCAAATACCAGCTCATCCTGACCACCAACCAGATTGACATACACGATCGGGATTTTATTCTCCATCGCTCGTCTCGCAATTAAATCCCTTCGCTCCTTACTTCTGCCTGCGTAAAAAGGGGAAGCGGAGATGTTCACAATGAAATCCGCACCGAGTTCCGCCTGTACATCCACAGGACCATCATCAACCCATATATCCTCACAGATGTTTATTCCCAGTTTTAGCCCGTTAAGGTCGAAGATATAAGACTCAGCCGCGGGCTTAAAATATCTCTTCTCATCAAAGACATCGTAGTTCGGCAGGTGGGTCTTGTGCTGTACGCCGCTAAGTCTCCCATTTTGAATGAACGCGGCAGCATTGTAAATATTCTTACCAATCTCGTCAACGAAGCCAACGATAGCAGCAATGTCGCCAGTTTCGGCGATTATCCTCTCCAGAGCTTCTCTATTTGCCCTGATGAATGATGACTTCAGCAGCAGGTCTTTTGGTGGATAGCCGGTGAGAGCCAGTTCGGGGAATATCACCAGGTCTGCACCATCCTCGCGCGCCTTTCCAATATATTCTACAATTTTTCTGGCATTGCCCTCTATATCCCCGACGGTCGCGTTTAGCTGCGCCAGTGCCACCCGGCACTCAAGGTCTGACATTTTTACCTCTGCTTTCTCTAAAACATCAAACATTGCGATATAAAAAGCCATTCACAAAAATTGGCGAAATCAGGGTCTGCCACAAGGTTATAAAAATAAAAAATAGGGGGGTGAGATCCCTTCAGAGAGCTTCTTCCCCCCTCTCTCCGGTTCTAACACGTATCGCATCTTCGATTGAGAGCACAAATATCTTACCATCGCCGATGTTACCCGTGTATGCCGCTTCTCGTATGATTTTCACCGCCTTCTCTACATCCTCGTCCCGCACGACCATCTCTATCTTCGTCTTTGGAACCATCTCCACCAGGTATTCGTCCCCTCTCCACATGAGCTTTGCACCCTTCTGTCTGCCACGCCCTCTTATTTCCGTTACGGTCATGCTCACCAGGTTTTCTTTCTCTAACGCACTCTTCACATCGTCCAGCTTCTCAGGTCTTATTATCGCCTCTATTTTCTTCATTTTTATCACCCTCTTTCTGTTCCAGGCTCGTCCTCCCTTTCAATAACCGCTTCGCTCATACGTATTATCCTCGTTGGTTTTGCTGGTTCAGAGTAGACGAAATCCGGATACGTAACCACGCCGTGCTCGCTGATGTCGAGCCCGACAAGTTCCTCTTCTGGCGATACTCGTATCCCAACCGTGCGTTTGAGTATGTAGAACAGGAGGAAGCCTGTGCCAAAAGCCCATGCGAAGTTCACGGCCACACTTATTAGCTGGCATAAGAAGAACCCCGGGTTGCCGTAGAGCAGTCCGGTGACTAACGGTGCTTCTGTTGTGTAATTGCCGTAGGTCCCGTCTGCAAACAAGCCAAGTGCGAGCAGCCCCCAGGTGCCATTGAACCCGTGCACCGGTATTGCACCCACGACGTCGTCCACACCTCTTCGCTCAAGGAACCAGTATCCGTAGCAGACGATAAAGCCTGCTACTATGCCTATCACCACTGCAGCCCACGGAGCCACCCATGCACACGGCGCGGTTATCGCTACCAGACCCGCAATTGCACCGTTTATCGTCATCACCACGTCTGCTTTGCCAACCTTATTCCATGCGATGAACATCGCAGTTAAAGCACCCGCAGCCGCAGCCAAGTTCGTGTTCACCGCTATCACTGATATTCGCAGTTCATGTGCTGAAAGCGTTGAACCCGGATTGAATCCGAACCAGCCGAACCAGAGGATGAAAGCTCCGAGCACTGCAAGTGAAATGTTGTGTCCCGGGATGGGTATGGGCTTCCCCTGGCTGTTGTATCTGCCTATTCTCGGTCCAAGAAGGATACAAGCAGCGAGTGCGACATATCCTCCGACCGCATGAACAACACCAGAACCAGCGAAGTCAAGCGCACCGTATCCGCCGCCGAGCGCGGTCATGAAGTCCGCCGAGCTCAGCCAGCCACCGCCCCAGAGCCAGTGCCCGTAGATTGGATAAATAATTGCACTGATTATCGCACTGTATAGCACATACATGCTGAACTTCGGTCGCTCGGCGATGGCACCGCTTACGATTGTCGCAGCAGTTGCACAGAAGACGAGCATGAAGAACCAGTTCAGAATCGTGCCGACATCGTACGCCTCACCTGCCAAGAAGAAGCCATCCGTTCCAACGAGCAAATACGCGGAAGTGCCCATCATCAACGCGAAGCCAACGGCAAAGAAGGCAAGCGAGCCCACTGCATAGTCCACCATGTTTTTCATAAGCACGTTTGTGACGTTCTTAGCCCTTGAAAAGCCCGCTTCAAGCATTGCAAACCCCGCCTGCATGAACATCACCAGAGAACCGCAGATCAATACCCAGACATAGTCCACCGGCGCACCGGGATTCTCTTCAAGCGTCCTTGCCCCCGTCGGATCACCTGCCATTACCCCGGGTATCAGCACCAGTATCATCATCACGAGCACGAACACAACCACGGCAGCCAGTCGTCTTTGAGATATCGGTGTCTCCCTTTTCTTCTCACTTCTCTCTTCCGCCATTTTTCACTTCTTTCTACCTCCTGCCCTAAGGTTGCTTAAATACCCCCTTATTAGACTATTTGAGAACTCTGCATAAGGATTCACAAAAATTATGAACTAAAGACATGCATGAAGAGCATTTTTTCCGATAAAAGAAGATAGCTCATGCTAAGGTGCTGATAGAGATTAAATGCAGACGCAGTGAATACCATTGACCGTAACTCGTGTTATGGCCGTAACACGAACATTATTGTTTCAATACGTACTTTTGCATACTCCTCATTGATTGCATAAAGGATTAACGACCTCATGATGCTTATATGCTGCTAATGGCTTAGAATACTCCCTATTTTGCTATTTGAACGCTTTCTACTGTAGATCTGGTTGCTACTACAAAGGGGTTTTTGGAAAATCCCTTTGATATTTCCGTATATTATATTACATCCAAAACTGAATCCTACACGAGATCGTATAAGGTTTTAGGGGGTTGCAATACTAATAATAACAGGGTTAGAAATTATTTATAAATGAGAATGAGGAAAGAGTTGATGGAGATACTCGCCTGCCCGCTATGTAAAGGCGATCTGGAGCTGAGTATAGTGGAAGAGGACGCAAATGGTGAGGTTATTACGGGCACTTTATACTGTCCGCGTTGTGACGAGCGATACCCAATCGAGGATGGCATACCCAATCTGCTGCCGCCAGACCTGAGAGATGACTCACCCGGGTAAGATCCAGCAGCGGATATATCTCAGCCGCAAAGGAGCGAACTCCATAGAATTTGAGCATGAAGTACTGCGTATTCCATTGAGCATAGGAGAAGAGACGAGTTTTGAGATTATTATATACAATCATGGTGACCCATCACATCTCCACTTCACACTCAGCGAAGAGATAGAGGATCGAGTGATGCTACTGCAGGATAACGTATATGTGATAGAAGAGGAGAGGATAGCTGCGATCGTTCGTCTGCCGAAGGCTTATGGTGGCTCAGTGCCCGAACCCGGCGAGATATCGGTCAGCACTGGTTATGGTGCAGTGAAAAAAGGTTTCATAGTGGAGATCATACCGCAACAGCGCCCAATCAAAGCCAAACGAGAACGTACAGAGAAGGTGATAAAAGAACTGAAAGATAAGAAGAAGGAGCTAAAGATCTCGCCTCCCGTGCGTAATACGAAACTTCAGCGTCTGACGGTTACCGTTGGACTTGCTTCTCTCTTCATGTTAGCATTCGGCATGATCAGTCTTTCATTCCATCCACTCATATTCGCTATCATCGCATCCTCTATATTCTTCCTCATCGTTATCTATAACCTATAAAGATGAAGCGAATAGCTGCGATTATACTGACTATACTACTGCTGACTTGCCCGCAGTTCGTCGTTCGTGCGGACGATATGACAGTTATTGTAGCATCACCGGTTGAGTATACTGTCCGTTCTGGTGAAACGTTCACAATAACGATCGTGGTTATACCAGCCAGACCGATAAAGAGCATAGAACTGGAATTACACACAGATCCCACCCTATTTCAACCGATAGCCGTATCAAACGGCGGCATGTTCCCCCGAAATTTCGCGGTAGCCATACATGACGACGATACAGTAATTATAACCGGGTTCTTCAATGACCGTACAACCACATCCCGTGCCATATTTGCATATATCACCATGAAGGCTAACTCTACCCGCTATGGTACTGCTATACTCGCGCTATCGGGTGTCAAGGTACGGGGTATGAATGATGAGAACCTGCCTTTCATCACTGTCAATAGCAGGATAACTGTTACACCGGTTTATTTCGTTACCGCCACTCATGGCACTTATCCAAGTGTACCGGGCGTTCATAACGGTACAATCAAACCACGTGTGACTGTGCGAGGCATATCCGCACTATATACTTTCTCGTGCCCGGGCACAGCGGGGCATACCGAAAAAATCACCATCAGGAACAATACATGGAGCATAACTGCGGAATGGGACGGCTATAACGGTGGAGGTGACTGGCACATCATCAAATTCCCGCAGCGATTCGATCTTATTGCGAATCACACCTACCATTACACCATACGTACCGGCTCGTATCCGGTTATCATACACCGGCATTCAATCACAAACCAGTATGGTACCATTATCTGCACTTCTTTCCGGGATGTCAACGGCAACCTGTACGACGACTGGATACCCGCGGTAATGTTCACCGATATCTGATATAGAAATCTTTGAATTCGCCGGTATATTTCTCCCAGCTCACGTCAACCGAAGACACCTTTGCCGCTGGTGGTCCGTAATGACAGAATTCTACCATCTCTTCCACTTTCTTCCGGTCTCCCTCGAATACCGCCTCAACCCTGCCATCCTCGAGATTCCTCACCCAGCCTTTGATACCACGCAAACGCGCTTCTTCCCGCGTCGATGCACGGAACAACACACCCTGCACCCTGCCTTTTACGAACACATGTGCTCTTGCCTTCGACGCCTCACCCCTGCCCATTTTTCTCTTTGCACTTAGATATAAACTACATGTGTGTGATAATGAATATTAGTAAAAGGATCGAGATAAAAGTAATACCAAATTCGAGCAGTAACGAGGTGATAGAAGGCGATAGTGGCGAGCTGATTGTTCGTGTAAGAGCGGTACCAGAAAAGGGCAGGGCAAATCGGGCGGTGATAAAGACGCTTGAAGAATACTTCAATGCAGACATACGGATTGTATCCGGTACCAGGAGCAGACGTAAAGTGGTGGAGATAACAGAGCGATGATAAAGGTATGTGTACTTCGGATAGAGGGTACGAACTGTGAAGAGGAGACCGCTCTTGCTTTTGCTCGACTCGGTGCTTCGACTGAACTGGTACATCTCAAGCAATTGACAGGTGCGGTGAAGGAACGGGACAGGCGAAATCTTGCCGATTACGATCTGTTGGTGATACCGGGCGGTTTCTCTGCCGGTGACTATGTACGTGCGGGCGCCATATTCGCTGCGCGATTGAAAGGCGCTCTGAGCGCAGAATTGTCCGAATTCGTATCTGAAGGTAAACCGATACTGGGCATATGCAACGGTTTTCAGGTACTGGTCGAACTCGGATTACTGCCCGGTAATGGTGACAACCGGTATGCGGCATTGACGACGAACAGTTCCGCACATTTTGAATGTCGCCCCACGCTCCTCAAGCATGAGAATCGTGGCAACTGTATCTTCACAAAGGGCATACCCAGAGGTGCCATATTGAAGATGCCATGTGCGCATGCAGAGGGTAACTTCTTCATTGCGAACGAAGAATACATACAGCGCCTTGAGGATAATGATCAGATAGTATTCAGGTATGTAGATCCTGCGGGCAACTATGCATCTTATCCCTGGAATCCTAACGGTTCGGTCTATAACATCGCCGCGATATGTAATCCCGAGGGGAACATACTGGGCATGATGCCACACCCAGAACGTGCATTTTACTCGTTCACCGATCATGAGTGGTGGCGAGCGGGCGGGAAGCGGGGAAGAGGCGGAGAGGTGGGGACGTATGGTGATGGAAAGAAGCTATTTGAATCCATTATGGATCACCTCCGCAGTCACATTTATATGTTATAAAATAAGGTAACAATAATAAAGGAGTGTGATACAACTGGTACACAAGAGACCGAAAGATAAATGGAAATCGAAGCAATGGTACACCGTTCTGGCACCGAAGATGTTTGGTGAGGTGAAAGCAGGTGAGACGCTCACAGATGAGCCATCAAAGCTGATAGGCAGGCGGATCGAGATGACTCTCGGTGACCTCACGGGTAAGATGATAAAGAATACCAACTTAAAGTTACTGCTTGAGATTGAAGATGTGGATCATACAACGGCATATACGCGGTTTATCGGGCATATCGTGGATCCCGGTTACCTGCGCAGTCTTGCGAGGAAAGGGATTTCAAAGGTCGATTCCAACGTAGAGGTTACAACGAAAGATGGCGAGAAGCTGCGGGTGAAGACTTCGTGCTTCACATTGAAGAAGGCGAGTGAGACACAGGTGAAACAGATAAGAAAAGTTATGGAAGATATAATTATAAATAGAGCAAAAACATTAGAATTAAGTAAGTATGTGCAGGAGATAATACTCGGTAAATTATCCTCTGACATATATAAAGTAGCGAAGAAGATATACCCATTACGCCGGGTAGAGATAACAAAGACAGAGCGTTTTGGTTCTGTAGCAAGAGGACAGTAGGAGAGTATGAAAATAAAGTTTCTTGGTGGTTGCAATGAGATCGGTCGTTCTGCGGTACTGATCGATGATAAAATCGTGATAGATTATGGATTAAGGCCTTCTGAGCCTCCCGAGATACCGCTTGAGAGTGCTCTCCCCAGGGCTGTCATCGTTTCCCATGCGCATCTTGACCATTCGGGTATGGTACCGAGTCTGATGCCCGCGCACCACAAGCGTGTGCCCGATGTTTATCTCACCTCTGTGACACGGGATCTGAGTCAGCTCTTGAGCAGAGATACGATAAAAGTGGGTAAAGACCAGGGCTTCTGTTTCTTCGACGAAGGCAATATCAGGAGGATGGATCGACATACGTACCCGGTGGATTATGGGGAACGGATCGTGCTTGACGGTTCGGATTACAATGCCGAATACGAGTTCCAGCTATTCAATGCCGGACATATACCCGGCAGTTCTTCGATATATCTGAGGAAAGAGAGTGAAGACATAAGCCTATTCTATACCGGGGATATCAAGCTGGGCGAGACAAGGTTGATACCAAGTGCCCAACCGGCAGAGTTCCCGCGATCCGATATACTGCTGATAGAGAGCACGTACTATGGTAGAGAGCACCGTGACAGGCGAGAACTGGAGCGGGAGTTCGTTGATTCTGTAAAGGAGGGTGTGGATTCCGGCGGTAATGTTATTGTGCCCTGTTTCGCGGTTGGCAGGACACAGGAGATCGTTATGATTCTCCATTCACATGGTGTGACACCTTACGTGGATGGCATGGGGCTGGGTGTATTCAGTCTGTTCAAGCACCATCCAGAATTTTTGAAAGATGCGAAAGCGCTGAGCAAAGCGTTCAGTGATGCGATATTTGTCAACTCGAAGAAGCGCAAGAAAGCGCTTTCTGAACCATCTGTCATTGTCACAACTGCCGGTATGCTCAATGGTGGTCCTGTACTGTATTATCTTAAGAAGATACACGAGGATCCGAAGAGCAAGATACTGCTTACCGGTTATCAGATAGAAGGTACAAACGGCAGGCGACTGGTGGAGCAGGGTTGTGTGGAGACAAACGGGGAGGTTGTGAAGGTGAATGCGCGGGTGGAGCAGTATGACTTCTCAGCGCATGCCGGTGATTCTGAATTGAAGGAACTGGTATCCCGGTTCTGTAATTCGGGTACAGAGATTGTGTTCCCGGTACACGGCGAGCACACCGAGGAATTCGCAGCCTGGGCAAGAGATAAGTTCGGGTGTGAAGCGATTTCACCGCATAACGGAGAGGAGTACATAATACAATAAAACAAATAAGCGAAACATTTTATTTAAATAGATAATGATATTTTAGTGATAATCGTGATGCGCCGGTAGTGTAGTGGTATCACAGAGGCTTGCCATTCCTGATAAAAAAAAATATTGAGGAGGGAAAAGAGAAGAAGGAGCAAATAGCCTCTAACTCGGGTTCGAATCCCGGCCGGCGCATTCGATTCTTGTTTCACTGAGGCATTCCCTAAACGGGTCATCGGGTGCATCTTTCATCGTCTGGTAGACTATGAACGTCTCGGTTCTCTCGACAGCGCCAAAAGAGTGCATTCGCCTGATAAACTCTGTCATCTCATCCTTATCTTGAAACATCAGTTCGAGAAAGAAGTCAAATCGACCAAACAGGAGTTGTATTCTCCGTACGTTCTTACTCTGTCGCAGGAATTCGGCTAATTCGCTCCTCAATCTCTCATCCGGCTTTACTATCAGCAGTACATATGCCATAAAGCCCAGCCCCAGCTTATCTGCGTCCAGAGTGATCGAGAACTTCTTTATTAACCCGTCCGAGATCAACTTCTTTACGTGTTCGTACGCCAGTTGTCGGCTCATACCGCACCGTCTACCGATCTCTGAATAAGATAACCTGCCATTATCGAGCAATACTCGCAAGATACAACGATCCTTATCCTTCAGTTTCATTTCTATCTGTGAGTTCTATCAATATCCAGATGAATATTAGCTAAAGTGAGTTATGCAACCACAGACGATACAGAATACCGTAGCACCTTCTCCCGTACCTCCGCCTCCAGTTCATCCTCGCTGATTCCTTCACGGGCTGCCACTCCCTGTTCTATCGCTTTCCTGGCTACCGCCATTGCTTCTGCCACATACATCTCTCGCTCCTCCATCTTCGGTATTATGTAATCCTCGCTCAACCCTTTCGCCTCCGCATAACTCGCAATCGCATCTGCCGCCGCTATACACATCTCATCTGTTATCCGGGTTGCACGGACATCAAGAGCACCACGGAAGACCGCGGGAAAGCCCAGAGAGTTGTTCACCTGGTTTTCAAAGTCCGACCGACCGGTAGCGACAATCCGGGCACCCGCATCCTTCGCATCCCCGGGCAATATCTCCGGCACGGGGTTCGCACATGCAAATACAATCGCATCATCTGCCATAGACGCTACCCATTCCTTCTTTATGACACCGGGTCCTGGCTTTGATAACGCGATACAGACATCAGCACCGCGCATTGCATCCGCTATACCACCACTTATGCCCGCCCGGTTCGTGCGCAGGCACATAGCCCATTTCTCAGCCACATTCTTAAGATCATCCCGGCTCTTGTTCAGTATTCCCCGGCTATCCACCATTACTATATTGCCCCATCGCGCACCCGCGATTTGCATGTACCTTGCGACGTTCATGTTCGCGGCACCGGCACCGATGAGTGCAATCTTCACTTCGCTCAGCTTCTTGCCCACCAGTTTCAATGCGTTCTTCAATCCTGCGAGTATCACCAGAGCGGTACCCTGCTGATCATCATGCCATACCGGGATGCTGAGTTCCTGCCTCAGCCGTTCAAGTATATAATAGCATTTTGGACTCGCTATGTCCTCCAGATTGATACCACCAAATGAGGGTGCCAGCCACCGCACAAGATTGATAATCTCATCCGCATCCTTCGTTGCTACACAGATGGGGAACGCATCCACACCGCCCAGATACTTGAACAACATTGCTTTGCCCTCCATAACCGGCAGTGCCGCCTCTGGTCCTACATCGCCCAGCCCCAGTACCCGTGTACCGTCTGTTATGATCGCAACGGTATTACCCCTATTAGTATACTCATACACGTACTCCCGGCTGCGTTCTATCGCTCGCGCTGGTTCCGCCACGCCCGGAGTATACCATACCGCGAAATCATCATAATTACGGACCGGTGCCTTCAGTGCTATTCCGATTTTACCACGATAACGTGAGTGATACTCCAGTGCATTCGGCTCTTCTTTCATATCCCTCTATTTATCACCACTGTTAATTAATAATAGCAGGAGCAATGAGTGAAGTCTTCTTTCTATCGGTGGCTGATATGAATGCGGATAGTGGGAATAAGCTCCAAACACTGCTTGAATGTGCAGGCATTGCCGAGTTGACGGGGGTTGTCGCGGTTAAAATGCATATGGGTGAACGGAATAACCGAACATACCTGAAGCCACAATTTGTGAAGCCAATAGTAGAAGCGGTTAAGCGCCACGGAGGGATGCCTTTTGTTACCGATACAACCACCATTTATAAAGAGAAGCGGTTCACTGCCATGGATTATTATGAAACAGCTTTTGCGCACGGATTCCTGCCGTCATCTCTCGGCTGCCCGGTGCTCATCGCGGATGGTCTGAAGGATGATGGAGTACCGGTGAGTGAGCATGTAGAGATAGCAAGGGACATATACGAGAGCGATTCTATGCTCGTTATCACCCATGCCACGGGTCACTGCGCATCTACATTCGGTGGCGCGATAAAGAATGTAGCCATGGGCTGCGTAACGAAGAAGACGAAGAAGTACCAGCATGAAGTAACGAGACCGGTGCTGAACCAGGATTTATGTACAGGTTGCAATAAATGCCGCGAGGTGTGCAAGCATGATGCGATAAGTGAATCGCATATAATCGATCCTGACAAATGCATAGGTTGCGGTGCCTGTATCGCGGTATGCGAGTATGGTGCACTGAGTACGCCACCCGATATGTCCTGCGAATTGCAGAAACGACTTGCAGAAGTAGCCAGTATCGTGATCCATGCACTGCCTTACACGAACTTACTGTACCTCAATTTCCTTATAGATATCACCCCGTTTTGTGATTGTGCCGAATTTGCACCCGAGTATCTGTGCCCGGATATAGGGGTTCTGGCATCCAGGGACATAGTAGCGCTGGACAGGGCGAGCATAGAGCTGATAAAGAATTTTGAAGCTGATCCTCTCGTCCAGGTACGAGAAGCGCACCGGTTGGGTCTGGGTGATTGGGATTACGAACTCATCGTTATTTGAACCTGTTCCATCTACGCCGGGTATTATATTAACAACTAATCATTCTGCATAGCTCTCTCGATGGCATTTTGCCATTTTCTGATTCTGCTCAACATCGCCCTCGCTTCTATCATGGAGAACGGTATCCTGCGACTGAATAACACTTCACGATACCGCCTCACATCTGTCGCAATAGCATGAAATCGATTATCCTGGCTCAGGATCGATTCTATCACTTTAAGAACCTCGGGCATACGCTCTGCGTTGGACAGTCCGGTTTCTATCAGGTGTGTAATGGTCTCTCGCAAATCAGGCATATTATCGAGTATATACACCATCTCAAACCGCTTCATACCTCGGATGAGAACCTCATCATGCAGGAAAATACGTAGATCACTCATCTCGTATTACCCTATAAGAGATAGTGAAACCAGATAAATAGTTTTCGTTTTATTATAATATGATGATGATTTTATGAAAGCGGGCATAAGTACATATTTCAGCAAGTTCATCCAATGGAAGCTGGTAATAATCTACCTGACGTTATTTCTGGCTGTTACGGTCGTTTTAACAACGGCAATTGGTCCAGCTTCTATATCGCCACGGGAGATTGTCATATTGATATGGTACAAACTGCATCTCGGCGGGACGGGCTCCACAAACGAGATGATTATCTTCAATGTTAGGCTGCCAAGGGTTATTATGGGTGTACTGGTAGGTATAGCGCTATCAACTGCGGGCACAGCGATGCAGGGCTTATTCAAGAACCCGATGGCGGATCCCTATATCATCGGGATCGCATCTGGTGCGGGCACAGGCGCGGTTGTCTCCATGCTGGTGCTCCCGGGCTTCTTTTCGATTTATACCACACCGTTTATGGCGTTCCTGGGTGCTATGCTTGCCACTTTTACTGTTTATAACATCGCCCGGGTGGGAGGTAAAATACCGGTGGACACGCTATTACTCACCGGTATCGCGGTATCTCTATTTTTAGGCGCGGTTTTATCGTTCATGATGTATCTGGCGGGTCATGAGCTGGGTTATATCTACTCATGGCTGATGGGGCGGATAGGTTCGCCCAACTGGCAGAAAGTGGAGATAACGGCGTTATCTACCATATCCTGTTTCTTTCTGATCTACATGTATGCGAAGGATTTAAATATAATGCTGCTCGGTGAAGAGTCGGCACAGACACTGGGCATAGATGTTGAGCGTGTGAAACGCATTCTACTGATACTCTCGGCGTTCATCACCGCTGCTGCGGTATCTTTTACGGGTACTATCGGATTCGTGGGGTTGATCATACCACATATTACGAGGCTTATCGTTGGACCCGACCATCGTATACTCTTTCCCGCTGCCGCACTGGTGGGTGGCATATTCATGGTATGGGCAGATGCGGTGGTCCGTATTCTGGAAGCGGTGACAGCGCTTGGTGAGATGCCTGTCGGTATAATTACAGCGTTCTTCGGGGTACCGTTCTTCATTTATCTCCTGCGGTCCCGTAAACGGATGATGCTGTGATGTACTTTAGAGCATTTCCAAAAAACTTCCCAAATGGGATAAAGGTACAGACCGTCCATATTTTCACACATGGTATACCCATATAAATTATTTTTCATTCTTTTCCTTATGAGATACTCTTTAACGGTGAACGAGCTCATTTCGAGCGTTCTTGCGATCAGCGAGCATGCGAACCTTGTTGAATGCCCGGATATACCTGTCACAGGCTTCTTCTGAGTGTTTTGTGCGTTTTGCGATCTCTGGAGTGAGATATCCTTCAAGATATAGCCTGATGATGATTCTCTTATGCGTTATGGCTCTTCCGGGGTCGTGAACAGTTCCTCCTGTCGGTACCACCTCCTTTGTCCTCTCCATGTATTCACGAACCTGTTTGCTTATCGTGGATGGTGACATGTTTAATAACAAAGCGACATCGTTGTTACTCAGGGCCTCCTTGAATAGCCTCAGTATTCTCTTCTCTCGCACCTCCCTCTGAGAGAACCCGGAAGATAGCATATCGATGTCTTCTGTGGAGATAAGGGTGAGTTTTACAGGTACAATCACCGTATTTAATGCGTTTTTAGCGTAGTTCTGCCGCTCTTCTCGCTTCACTCCGAACCAAAGCACCTGCCCGGAATCGAGATTTGAAGCAATATCCTGCCTCTTATGGATCACACGCAGT
>JAODGH010000021.1:23648-32899 GCA_025464325.1 Methanosarcinales archaeon
CGCATCTTCACACCGCCCCCTGTATCCCCGTGTCCGCGGTTTTTTCCCCTGAATACCTCTGCATAAGCTCGTTAAGTCTATGATTGCAGTTCTCATCACCCTCACCAGCCTGCCGGAATGCTCTGTTATCATCCGTATCTGGTCATGGCTGTATCCTTCGTTGTGGAGGGCAGCGACTCTGGCGAAGTCCTTGAGGTATCGTGTGATGGAGCCTGAGGAATGCCGGGTATTTCGCTTTATATCAGTGAATTCGTACCCCTTCAGGTATAATTCCACTATCTTCGCTTTATGCGATGTCCCAGGACCTATGTCCATCCTGTTACCCCTGGTGGGAACGACGATGTCCTCAGCAAGCAGCTCCTTTATGTATCTGTGTTAGTAGCGCACCCTGGTCAAGAGCCTCGTTCGTCAGCCTGACTATCCGGTTCTTCAGCAGTTCTTTCTGTGATCTCTTCGCATCTTCCACGTCTTCTTCAGAGAAGAGTGTCAACTTCACCGTTTTGAAGCTCATTTCATCGGTTTTAACACCAGGAGGGATGCTGGATTTGACTGCCCGGTAGGACAATTGTCCTTCTCTCAATCCCCTCTCGCCTCGTTCACAAACTTTTCTATATCGCTTGCCAATGAACGACAGACAGCCATTGAGAACTCGTATTCAGTCCTCAGATATCCGCTCCATTCCTCTCTCAGTCCTCTCTTCACCATACCCGCATAATTCTCTCTTTCGTTGGACATCTCATCGGAAATAACTATGCACTCAACCTTTTCTGACCTTATGGTCAAATGGGAAATTAGTAAAAAGCATTTTCAAAAACTTCAAAATATTTCGGTGTACTCACAGTGTAGCGGGTGAAGAGTACCTCTATCACATTAATGACTCATATAGCTGCAAAACCCGCGCAGCTATCATCCGCCAGTCGTAATTCGATTCAACGAGTTTTCGACCCGCCGCGCCCATCCGCATTATCTGTTCCTCGTCTGATAGAACCCTCACAATAGCATCACTCAAACTTGCAACATCACATGTCGGGAATAGAAGCCCGTTGCCATTGGTTATGTTCTCGCGTACGCCCGGTATATCCGAAGCTATTACAGGTGTTCTGCACGCCATCGCCTCAAGCAGTACGATCCCGAAATTCTCCAGTCGTGTAAAAGAGGGCAATACAAATACCGACGCCTCTAAATAACTCCGGACAAGATCTTTAAAACTGAGAAAACCGCGGAACTCCACTTTACTGCTCAGGTTGAGTCGCTCCACGAGCATACGTAACCTGTCCCGATCCTCCCCGTCACCGACAATAACCAGCTTTGCGTCCGGAACATCCCTCAATACACCCGGCAGCGCTCTTATCAGATATTCAATACCCTTGGGATAGACGAGTCTACCGACGAAGAGTATGTTCTTCCTCCTTTCCGTCACTCTCACGAGCTGTTTAATGACACTATCGAACTTCCTCAGATCTATACCATTAGGAATCACCGTGCATTTGTGGAGATAGTCTCCGAGCACCGGCGAAGTCTCGGCATAGCTCCTGCCCGTAACAATGATAGCATCACTGTCGTCTAACAGTTGTGTCGCATAATGCCGGTTATAAATTCGCTCCACATGCTTCGCCACGGCACGTGGTATCCGCATACCTCTTACTCGTTCCGGAACCGCCAGATCAAAATGGTAGGTGACCACATGCGGATGCTTTCCGTATCTGTTTATCGCCCGTGAGAAGAATGGTGGAGGGCAATGTGAATGGTACACATCAGCATCCAGATGTTTTATTCGTGACATGCCGAATATGAGCGGTACATAGCCCGGAAACAGTTCTATCGCCCTGAATCTCATATTTGGCGGTGATTCTTCACGATACAGCCGTGGTATATCCGCGCATAGAACCATAAGCTCGTTACCATACCCGGAAAGCGCATTCGCCAGCTCTCTCACATGGTTCTCCACACCACCGACATGCGGCGGATAATAACAGGAAGCCTGAATTATTCGCATATCCTATTTTATTTAGAAGAGAGAGGTAATATTTATGGTATGGAACGAGCTGATGGATTTTGTATCTCGCTATTATATCAATCCGATAATCGATGACACGGGTTATAACCCGATAAATACGATTACATGGGCGCTTCTACTTGCTCCTCTCTGCGTCATAATCGTATGGAAAATACTGCGAAGGCTGCATTTCACGATAGATGAGCGCTTTATCGCGGCTGTAACACCATATATGCTGCTCGGCGCGGTTCTTCGCGTTATCGAAGACACCGGGCTGGTATCTGCCCCCTTACGCTATATACTCATCTCACCACTGATCTATCTGGTGCTCATACCCTGCACGTTGGTAATACTCGTTCTCGCACTGAAGATAGATCAGCGACGATACAAGGCCATATTCGCCGCTACTGGCATGGTACTATTCCTTGCGTGTCTCGTATTCCTGTTGTGCAACGAAGATTTGAAGTTGTGGTGGGTCATACCTGCAGTATGTCTCATCTCGGGTACTATTGTAGCCACAATATACCTCATTGGTAAGCGGTTATGTTTACGGTTCCTTACTGCCCGGATATACCTCGCTACGATTGGTGCGCATATGATCGATGCCGCTTCCTCATATATCGGTATCGATCTGCTATCCTATCACGGTAAGCATGTCATGGAGAACTTAGTGGTCAATTTGACAGGTACAGCTGCGGGCATGTTCATACTAAAGCTCGGTGTGCTCATACCCGTGCTTTATCTTATAGATACGAGTTTAAAAAGCGATGAGGAGCTCAGGAATATAATAATACTCACCATCATCATTGTGGGTCTTGCACCCGGTGTGCGTAACAGCCTGAGGATGACTCTTGGTATCTGAGTGCTAATCTGCCGTTGATACTCCTCACCCAACGTGAATCTGTAAAAGAGTTGGTCCGAGTATGTTACGGTAACTCGGAGCAAAACATAACCGATGGGTGTGTCAGGGGGGTCTTAGGGCAATATGGCTGAGAGGGGCGCTTACAGAAAAACATAAAGCTATTAGCAACATAAAGCTATCCTTTAACTTCGATCCACAATTCAATAAACGAATGCATATTATGGCACGGTGTCAAGTTTGCATGTATTGAACCACTCACCGACAGAGATTTAACGGTACGGATACAATGGGTACGGACTATCAACCAGATTCCGAGCTCCTGTGCGATGGAGGGTCTCATCCCGTAACTTTCTGACGTTTTTTCTAATCTGATGCCCGACAGATCCACGATCATGGCATTCCGAGAGCGAGACAAATGGAACCGAACCCCCAAGAAAGATACGTAATACCATAGCATAACTGCTAAGCGTATGAACAAAGCCTCATTCGATCACCACTCGTGCTACAGCCGTGACACGACCGTAGCGCGGGTTACGGTCAAGATGATATTCACTGCGTTTGCATTGTTTGCATTTAATCTCTATCAGCTCCGTACGCTCGTGTGCAAAGAGATGCCTTAGCGTGAGCTATCTTCTTTTATCGGGAAAAATTGAGGGGATATGAGAAATAAGGGTTTTTAGGCGGTAGAAGTTTGGCTTGGTGTGGTGCTACAGGTACTTATGGAACGCAAGTTGGAAGTTGATGGATAAATTGAAGTTTTTGGAAATGCTCTATACTAATTGCAGCTTATATTTATGCCCTAATGGGGAAATCGTGGAAGAATGGGTAAGTGCCCGGGTAAAGGCACAGAGGAGTTAAGGTGAACGGGGGATAGAGTTAAAGCCTTTCGGGAATTCATATTATGTCTATCGGTCCACCACGTACCGGGGGCATTAACATTGCAGAGAGCGGATACAACAAGGTGAACAGTTAAGGTTAATAAGCGTGAGTGGGGATATAGATAGTATGAAACTCAGGAGATATAAGGGAAATGCAATATTGACACCGATAGAGGAGCATGAATGGGAATCAAGAGCGGTGTTCAACTGCGCTGCCGTTTATCTCAACGGTAAGGTCCATATAGTTTACAGGGGCATGAGCAAGGAGGACATATCACAACTGGGCTATGCGGTGAGTGATGATGGTTTCCGTATAAGGGAGAGGCTGGTTGAGCCGATATACAGACCTCGGGGTGAAATTGAAAAGTATGGTTGTGAAGATCCGAGAATTTCACGCGTTGGCGACAGGTTGTACCTGTCCTACACAGCATTTGGTGAAACGCCCGGGATGAGAGCGAAGGTTCGTAAAAGTATCCAGATTGCCATGACCAGTATAACTATTGAGGATTTCCTGAATCGTAAATGGAACTGGACCGCGCCATATTATCCATTTCCGGGTGTTGATGATAAGGGTGCTGTTATATTTCCCGAGAAGATCAACGGCAGATGGGTGATGTATCACCGCATACCACCGCATATATGGGTTGCATACTCACAGGATTTACGCTACTGGCATAATAGCGATATCGCTTTGTCACCGCGATACGACTGGGAATATTATAAGGTGGGTACAGGTGCACCACCCATAAAGACGGAATATGGATGGCTCATAATCTATCATGCGGTAGATAGGAGACTGACCTACCGGCTGGGTTATGCCATTGTAGCGATTGATGATCCCACGAGGGTAATATATCGACATCCAGAACCGATACTTGAGCCCGAACTGGAGTTTGAGACCCAGGGCGAGGTATCAAATGTGGTATTTACCTGTGGTGCTGTCCTGATAGGGGATACTGTTTTTGTATATTATGGCGGTGCGGATACTGTAATATGCGTAGCGACGGCGAAATTGGATGAGTTCCTGATGCCCGTGAAATTGTATGGAATACTATAGGCATAGGAGCATTTCTCTTGGGCTCACGGGTGTGCCTCTGTCAGTCAGGGAATATAAAGTCACTTCAATACATCCCTGGCTGTCGCTATTATCTCCTCAAAATCTTCTCTGTTTGGCTTATATCGCGCAAATTCTACCCTGCCACACAGGTCCAGGCATTTCCTGACCTTATTATAACTATCTGCATCTATCTTACTATCGAGCACCTGCATCAATTCGGTATTCAACAGCTCTTTCCTTATACCGAGTTTATTGGCAAAATAGTACCGTACAGCCTGAGACACCCTGACATATGCTTCTTTCTCTTGCCCATTCCTGAATAGCTGCTCGGCTTCGTCGATCATTCGTATCGCTTCGCTATTATAATCATCATGATCACTCACAATCTGGCTAACGGGTACGGGTGCGGGTTTACGTTTAATATACCGATCATAAACCAACCAGCCCGCAATTGCAAGTATGGCGATAACGGGTATCAAAATAAACCACCACATAGCAGATTCTTGCCCTTCTTCGGGCTCTCCACTTATCGAAACGTTTTTTATGCTACCATTAATATACTCCGCTTTCACTACACGCTCCTCACCGTTCTTCCTGTACGGGATAGTTATCTCCGTATGATTCTCTGCGATACGATAGAATGACGGCTGTGTTTGATTAAAGCCCGAGTCTCTCAGTTGCTTATCATAATGCTGGAACTGCTTATTGTTCGTGAGTTTTCGCATTATCTCATCATTCCGCTCCTGTTCACGCTTTATAACGTTATGTAGCGCTTTACGGTCGGGATTCTGCTCGATCTGGTTGTTTGTCATTCGTTTTTCTATGCTGCTCTGTTGTCCACCGGGCACGTATGAAGGCGAATAACCTCCGATCTGGATATTGATTCCACCGCCGATGGAGGTATACGATGTATAACGGAGATCAGTACCATTGCACCGGTATATTGTGGTGATCCCCTGTTCCTCCTGGTTCGGTCTCGCTGTACCGTTGGGCAAAACTACAACCTCCAGCCGATTTGACTCTATCGTCTCGCTTTTACCCGTATCAGGGTTGATATACGTCACATTCGCAGCATCAAGATTATACTTACCAGATTTGAATGGTACTATCGGATCCTCATAAAGTACCGACTCGGCATTTGCTGGCACTGTATATTCAAGACATCGTATGTCCAGCCCGTTATTACCCAGTATATTCCGATCTCTGATACGCACCGGTATATCCGTCGTGAACGGATTCTTGAATTTAAGCATGATGGTGACCTCTTCACCAACTCTTACAACACTCTCCTGTACGCTTTTGTGTACCTGCAGGCTCTTCGCCGCGACTACCGTACCACCTGAAATACTCATCAGTAGCATTAACCCGGCTATAAACGCAATGACCGCTATCTGTTTCATACTACCACCCGATATTTACCATAAATTATGTACAAATTGGTGATTATCAATATTAAACCTGCGGCAATGAACCAGTCCTTGATACTGGTATTCTCCCACTCTCGCTTTATGTTCTTGCCTATTCGCGCATAGATATCATCCAGCGTCCTTTCATTCACCGATTTGAAGTAACTACCACCGGTTTCTGCTGCTATCATCTTCAATGTGTCCTCGTCGAGTTTCGCATATTCAGGGTTGCCCAACCAATCGTAACCGATGACCACGGGCTTCTCTGAGCCGAGACCGACGGTATACACCTGTACCGATTCTGCCCGGGCGAACTTAACCGCCTCTTCGGGTGTCACAACGCCGGCATTGTTCACCCCATCACTCAGCAGGATCACCACTTTCCTCCTGTTCGGGATGGAAGACGCCATATCAATGGCGAGAGCGAGTCCGTCACCTATAGCGGTTCGCCCTGTTCGTGGTTCTATCGCTCTTAGCTTCTCTATCGCTTTGTCCTTGAACGGTGTCAGGTAACACGCAGTTGTGGCACCGGTTTCAAATACAACGATTCCAACGTTGTCTTTTGGCTTCAAACTCCTTATAAGCGTCTCCGCCGCGCGTTTCGCCGCATCCAATCGCGTTGGTTTGTAATCCGTAGCCTGCATACTGCCGGAATCGTCAATCGCAATAACAACGTTTACACCTTCTTTTGCGCGTTTCATCGGTATCATCGGGTTTGCAATTGCTATAATGAGCGATACGAGCGTGAGCAGCAGGATGATAAATGGTAGATGCGCCCTGAGCATGCTATTTTTAGCTTTTGCCGCCTTTATTACGCTGAGTGTACTGAACTTCAGTGCTGCTGCCTTCCGTTTCTGCCAGTAAAGCCGGTAAAAGTAGCAGATAGGTACTATGATCAGGAGTGCAAATAGCGCCAGTGGCTGCTCGAAGCTAAGTACCATCATCTCTCCCATGCACAACAAACAAATTTATTTCTGATCTGGTTAAATTAAACATTCCCTATCAATAGGAGTTGATGTGATGAAATCAAATAATCTGATACTGACACTCATTTCGGTATTGTTATTAGCTTCTTCGCTCATATCGCCTTATGGCTCGCTTACTGCAGCATTCTTCTTCACCCTGTTTCTGCCCGGGTATCTGATTGTATATGCATATTTCAACTACCTTAAGATGGCGGAGAAACTGCTATTAGCCGTTCTGCTCAGTGTTATGGTCTCCACACACCTCATTTATGCCCTCTCGCTACTGATCGGGTATTCAAAACAGACAATACTCATATCATTCTTACTGCTGTCCATACCGCTCTTCGTGCCGTTTCATCATACGGCATCAAAACACCAGCCGGGCGAACTGAAAGGAGTATGTCTCTGTGCAGGTATCGCATTCGTTGCATTTGTGGTACTTTCCAGGACGGTATGGGTCTGGCATTCGAACCACCTCATACTGAGCGGCTCCAACTGGCAGGATACGCCCATGCACTACGAGATAATCGAGAGTATAAATAACGGAAATTTCCCGCCTGAAATGCCGTATTACGCCGGTGTCCGGATGCTGTACCATTATTTCGTCGATTTTCATACCGCGATACTGGAGAAAAGTGCCGGTGTGTTCTTGCCTCATCTGGTCGTGGTAACCAATACCATTTTTATCTTCATCTTTGCACTCGCTCTTTTTGCACTGGCGTCGTACATTAAGAACGAACGTGCGGGTGCTTTTGCCGCGCTGCTCGGTACTCTCGGTGCCGGTTTCTCGTTTGTCGGTGCATTCCACGCAATTCTGCTCGGGAATTTCAGTATTGTTACCAACTATGCGTTCGAGTACGGAAAGTTCTTTACCATACCGCCCATATTTGATAACCTGCTCCAGCAGCGTCCTCAGCTCATTGGACTGCCTGCACTCATTACCGCCGCATATCTTCTTTACCGCGGTTCAAAATCGCTAAATCGGCGTGAAATCGCATTAGCTGGCTTGATAACCGGGTTAATGTTCCCTTTTCATATACTCGCGTGCGTATCCACACTGCTCATTTTCTTGCTGATTTCGTTAAAGAACCGTCATATCGGTGCCCCGTTCATAATATTTGCCATACCGCCGATTTTACCTTATGCCATACCTCTGCTACGTGCCAGCGCAGCCATCAGTCACAATACAGGCATCCTAAAAGCGCCGTGGATATATTACTTCCTTGAGGGCAATCCGGTACTATTTTATGTCGCCAATCTGGGTCTGCCATTCATAATGGCACTGCTGTACCTCGGTAGAGACCGCAACTACTTCTTATATTCATGGATGCTATCGCTACTCGCGCTACCAAACCTCTTATCATTTACACCCAACCCCTGGGACATGTATAAGTTCTTCCACTACGCATGGATACCGGTCGCAATATCTGCTGGCTGTCTCCTCGCAGATATTAGCGTGATGAAACGGGTTGCATACCTCGTTCCTGTTCTGCTGATTATCTCTATGCTCAGTTCTTTCATGGTAATTGCGTGGAATCTCTCCACAAACTATCCGGCAGCTGATATACACGAATACAAAGTGGGTTTATGGGTGCGAAACAACACACCACCAAAATCCGTGTTCCTTACGTGGCCATCCATTCATGCACCGGTGAGCATGATCGGCGGGCGATTGCGAGTGCTTGGCTTCGTGAACTGGGCATACGGGCATGGTTTCGACTTCTGGGTACGTTACCGCGACATCGAGCGTGCATATGGTGGTAACATATCCGATACCCTGACGGTAATGTGTAAATACAACGCAAGCTACCTCTATGTAGGACGGGATGAGCTGAAACACACCCGATTGGAGAAGTTCGAGTCATGTCCGCAACTGGAACCGGTGTATTCTGACAGAAGCGGGATTTACATATTTGCACTCAGGAACGTATCATCTCCGTATAGATAGCAAGTGCCTGCCGCAGGTCTTCTTCCTTCAGCATACCATTCGGCGTGGGGACCTCCAATATACGCTTTGGTATGCGTAATTTCGCGATATCAAACCCGTTTCTGAACTTGAAGTTCATCTTTGCACGATGTATCTGCCG
>JAODGH010000021.1:33144-75502 GCA_025464325.1 Methanosarcinales archaeon
CTCGACGCGTATTCAACGCCCCTTGCCAGGTCAGCATAGAAATCGGTTGGCATACTCACTATCCGCTTCATTGCTTCACAATATGCACGCACATCGCCCCACCGTAACTCAACACCATCAGTATGCTCCTTTGTTATCAGTCCACGTGCGTACGCCTCCGTAGCCCATGCCAGGCACACACCGGTACTTATAGCATCCATTCCAAGGCTGTCAACGGTGATATTCAACCGCAGATAATCCTCTGCATGCTCTATGCCAAGCATGAACCCGAGCGAATAGATGGTCTCATTATCATAGGGAACGGTTGTGGTCTTGAAATAGTAGCCAGGCTCGTAAAGCTCACGAAGCGAGGCTAAATGGATACAGCCAACCGGGCAGTGTGCACATGAGGTACGTCTGGCAAGTAGCTTCTCGGCGAAGTTCTCGCCCGATAGTTCACGTGCTAACGTCTCTGGTGGGCTGCTTGATTCGAGGTTCTTATAGGTCATTCCACCGAGTTTCGCCAGGCTGTAGACCTTACCCGGAGTGCCCAGGTCATGGTACTTCTCCATTGCATCGGTTTTGACCACAAGATCCTGTATCTCATCATAGACCGCCTTATACGACTTCCTCGTTGCACCCGGTATCTCTATACTCTTGTCTGCAGATATAACCAGCGCCTTCAACCGTTTTGCTCCCATAACGGCACCGAGTCCAAGCCGCCCAAAATGACGATACGTTTCGCATACCGCACATGCGTACCTCACGAGCCGTTCACCTGCCCGTCCTATGCGTATAATGGTCCTCATGCCCGCTCCCGGCTCCACTTCACGCAATATCCTGCCTACTGTCTCGGATTCTACACCCCAGATCGCTGAAGCATCTTTGAATCGTACATCATCACCATGTATCGCCAGATAGACCGGTATATCACTCTTACCCCGGATAACAATGGCGCCATAACCTGCCAGTCTTATGGCAGTTGCACTTCTACCACCGCAGTGGCTCTCGCCCAGATTCGATGTTAAAGGAGACTTAAACATGGCTACGGTCTTAGAAGCGGCAGGATAAAGTGCTGATATACTGCCCACCGCCAGTATTATCGGATTAGCGCCACTTAAAGGGTCCACACCCTCTGGACACTCCTCCTCCAGTAGCTTTATCGCAACACCCGTACCGCCTATATACGACCCGAAGAGATCACTTCTATCCTCTATACTTATACTTTTCTTAGTCAGATCTACATAGAGGACTCGCCTCAGTTCTACATTCATACTTATTACATTCCCCTTCTATCTTACTTGTTTATAATAATAAATGAGGTCATACCGCCGCGAAGACTGTCCGTAACACATCCAGCCAGTAACCGATTATACCACCAATGAAAAGCCCTATCTCATGCGCTCTTATGTCGCCCGGTACCGGCGCTCGCCCCGCCAGGATCGGTAATAGGAAGAACAACACGATCAGAACCAGTAGTATCATAGAGCCTATCCTCATCCCGCCTCTCATCGCCTCCTCAATAACTAACGCATATTGCATTATAAAAAGCTATCGTCATCATATCTGTTTGCTTCTCTGAGCCATATCGCCCAGCACAGTAACAGCTGAGAATAACCCAACTCCCGTGATAGGTTCTCCATCGCCTTTATAAACTCTATATCGTCGTTCTCGTGAATACCAAACTCATCTGCAACAACACGCTTTATTATCTTATCTGGCACACTGGTATCCACACCCGTCTGCATCCTCAGGTACTGAAAAGTGATCAACCCCACACCGTTTATCCGCCCTATTTCGTCTTCCTGCCACTTATCATAACTTGCATGCTCAGCCCAGTGCCGCAATACCTCGAAATCGCTATTAAAACGCGCTCTCTTAGTATTAAGAACACGACATAGCTCTATTGCCACATGCCATACACGCCGGTTATTCATTATCGCGCGTAACCGTGCATCATCGGGCGAAAGTGTCGCGAAATTACTGAACGAGCTTATCTCGCCTGTTGCCACATACTCCCGGTAAAACCGTCGTACACGCGGTACCACAATATTGAAATAGTGCAATCCACTGGAATCCAGTGAAGCATCGACCACTATCAGTACCGCATTTCCATTCCATCGTTTACCGTTAATACAGCGCTGCTCACCCATTCGAGCAGCTCCTATTACCGCTCTGAATCTATCTTCGAATCGCGCACGTAAATTCATCGCTTTATTACCTTATCTTACCCTATTTTATACATGTTCCGCTACCTTGTTGGTAAAGTCAGGATAGCAGATGTAGAAGAATTTCTCGGTATGCTTAAGGCTATAGCGCGTAAGTACTCGGTAGCGATCCAGGCTATGGATGCCGGACTGATCGCCGGTGAAGCGCATATAAAATCAGCAGTTCAAAAAGCGGTACGGGCGATACAGCAGGGTAACAGCATAACGAACGATCTGGGTATGGAGATACTGCTATACGCTGCGGGCAGGCGACAGATAGAGCGAGCACTGACGATGGGTGTCTCCACAGGTGATGATAAGATGATTGTTATCGTTATCGCAGGTGATAGTAAAGATATGGAGAGCATTATTGACGAGCTAAAGCGTGGTATAAGCATGAAAGAACTGCCGCATGAGGTGCTGGAGACTATAACCGATGAGAAACGGTTAAAATTGAAACGGTTCTTCAATATTACCGATGCGGAGCTCAAAGCGGTGGGAGAAGATAAGCTGAAACAGCTCGTACTGGAACGAGTTGCATTGCTGGAAGTTTACAAATAGCAAGTTTTGAACTGGCGACCGGGTTGAATTTTTATTACCCGATTAATTGGTTTTAACTGATAATGGATGGACACGGGCATCTATCTTATAAGGGCGGTGGTACTCATCACCATCGGAGTGCTAACAGCGAATATCGTGCTGGAAAGCAACTTTATGCGGCTGTTGAGTCCCATAATCGAGCCTCTGTGTCGTGCTTCCAATCTCTCACATGAAAGCGTTCTCGCGCTATTTGCTTCGTTCTTCAATCCCACAGCGGGCAAATCTACTCTCGCAGGGTTCTATCATGCCGGTAAAGTCAGTGGCGATGAGGCAACGGTTACCGTGGTTATGTCCACATTCCCGATAGTAGCGGGTGAATCGCTATTCAGGGTTCAGGCGCCAATCGCTATTGTCCTCCTGGGTCCTTTCATTGGTGGCATCTACATCGGGCTCAATCTTCTGTCCGCGTTCATTCAGAGCTTCGGGGCTTTAATATATTCCAGATTGCGCTACACACGGCATTATACCGTACAGGAGCACATTAACATTCCCGATAGCAATGTAACGGTACGTGAGTGGCTGACAACGGCATTGAAACTATCATTTCGCGCGTTGAAAAAGATAATACCGATCACCGTGGCTTCATTCATTGCTGTGGATGCGCTTTTCAAGCTCGGGTTCATGGCTTACATCAGTCTCTTATTCGATCCCGTATTGAGAATGCTCAATTTGCCGGGTGAATGTATAACCGTACTATTGGCTGATTTAGCGCATTTCTCAGCAGGTTACGCCACGGTAGCTGCATTGTTGAGCAACGGTGCAATAACACCGAAACAGGCTATCATCACGCTCCTCATAGGGAGTATGATCATTGTTGCCATCATATACCTGAAATACAGCATCTCCATGTATGTTTCGCTGTTTGGCAAACTCGGTCTGAAGATGAGTATCGTCAATTTCACCTGTAGCTTCGTATCGAAGCTGATGATGATCTTACTCGTGATGTTCGTTATGTGAGCGATTCATAAACTTACTCTGGAGTTCTACCACCTCTCTGCTGTCCTTAGCACGGGAATATAAGCGCAGCATCTCCTCATTCAGTCTCAGGAATTCCGCACCCCACTTGAATCTGCTCATTATCGCCCTTGATTGCTCCTGCTCGCCGAGTATGAATAGGGCGGCGGCAAACGCTTCCGCGGAACTGAGGACGAAAGGTCTGCCATAGTTCGTCGGGTTTGATGCGATGAGGTAAGGTAAAGCACGCTTCTTTCGCTTCAATCTCATTATTATCGATTCAAAATCGCTTAGCTTGTTCCACGAGCTATCGAAGACCGTTATACTCGTTGCATCCTTATCACTCGGTGAAAGCGCCTTATCTGTAAGTGGCACCAGCAGAATCGTCCCATAAGGTATCCTGCGTATCGCACTGACAGATTCAACCAGCCCCGCCCGTGCTAACTTACGCGCGGTGCATCTCTTCGGATCACATTGACCTGCATCGTAAACATACAGTTTCATAACCGACCTGATAATAGGATAGGGATTTATTTAAACTTCCAGTATAAAACGCGCTCTCTTCTTTAACTCGGGCAGTATCGAATCAGACCTGAACGGTGGTACCTTTATCACCTTGACCGGTTTCAGCAGCTCGTCTATACATGATGTAGATAGCTCCATGCTTCGTATAGAGGTTTCGAGCTGGATCGCGGTGAGATACTTCTCGGGCTCGAATATCCGTATCTCGCCCGGTTTTATGCCCACAACCGTGTCCAGATCCCTTAGACCACTGTACGGCAGTGCCACATCTGAATAACTCTCGATGACAATGAAATCATAACACTTCTGCATCATTGCGAATACCTCTTTAGCTGCGAGATCGCAGTACGTACTCGCCAGTTTGTTCAATGTATTCAGATCGTGAACATGGATGGTGCGCGCGGCTGAGGCGTATAGATCACGGAACAGCGATTCATCGCATCTATATTCGGCAGGCAGAGTATCATTCACCACCACTATATTCGCTGGTTCTGAGTTCGATTCATGCCACAGAGTTATACGATCGACTATGAAATAAGGGATCCTCGTCACGGGATCGATGTGCGGCGGCTCCGCCCATAACCTGTGAAATGGATTGATGAATTCCTCCTTCACAGCATCACAACCCGAGGCGATCTTAAGCATCTTTGCATCCTTGCCGTAGAGCCTGCCCTGAGCTAACGATTCTGACACTATGTCATAGTCATACCATATGTTATTCCCCGCACGAGGCTTGAAACCACATGCTGAATACCCATACTCACGTAGATACGCCAGCAGCGCAGTGGCAAGGCAGGTTTTACCCGCGTCTTTTGCCTTCAAACCCACAATTAGAATCTTGTATACCATCGTCACGATGACTCTGCTTTCTTCTTCTTATTGGTGGATACTTTGCCACTTCGCTTCGCATATGTCATCTTCTTCGTCACCTTCTTCGCTTCTTTTCGCTCCACATACCATCTCAGTATGCCCGCATTCAGTAACCATGTGTTCATCAGGTCCATAACAAGCCCGAAGAGCAGTACGACCGATATGTCCTTCAATATGGTGATATCGATAGCGAAAGATATGACAAACATCGCGAAGATTGCGACAATGGTGGTGAAAGTCATCATCAATCCGGTCATCATCGCTTTTCGCAGGTTGTCCACCAGTTCACCCTTCTTGCGGAGCAGGTTGGTCGTGAGCAGGATGTCAGAATCTACCGAATAGCCTATAAGCATGAGCAATGCCGCTACCGTACCGAGCGATAGCTTCATCCCTATGATATCCATGCAGGCAGTTGCAATGACGATATCAGAAAACGCGGACAGTACAACGGCGAATGAGGGTACAAAAGTGCGGAATACTATAAAAACCACCATAGCCATCAGAAAGAACGCGATTAACAATGCCCACAATGCCTGCTGCTGATATTGTTTACCGAATACGGGACTTACACTCTTTATCACATACAGACCCTTATATTCCGCATCAAGCTTATCAAGCAACCTGTGGTAGTCCGGCGATTGACTGGACATATCGAATTCCAGCCGCTTCTCATTACCAATGCCCGTACTTCCAACGAGAACGAGCGGGAAATCCGCGAAATCTGATCTCAACTCGTCGGGACTCTTATCGGTCGGTATCTTCACCATCGTACCACCTCGGAAATCCATGCCCAGGTGAACGGGTGCACCAACGTTTAGCTGCGTATATCCGAGTACGATAAAAGCTGCGAGTAGCAGTACTAACGGTACAGCCACCAGTTTCTTCACTTCGTATCTCGTTACATCCAACCTATCGAACAGCCGCTCTCCCAGTGTGCCCATCTTCTATACGTCTCCTATCTATCAATGGCAAATAGATGATAAAAAGGAATAGATTTCGGATCATGACAGAGTAAATGCCCGTACACTAACCGCTCTGCAGTACTGATTTGAAAAACCATGGTGCCACTATTCATTCCTTTGACCGCCGTGTGGCAAAGGTTACAAATACAAATATCAACCACTTTATTTTAAGGGATGTTCAACAGTGGTCACGTCATCTCGATACGCGAGTTCACAAAGCAGGAGATCAATCATGTGCTGGAATGTGCAGAGGGGCTGGAACCTTTCGCTAAGGGTACAAAGTGCGATATACTGACGGGCAAGATACTTGCAAACCTGTTTTATGAGCCGAGCACGAGGACAAGGTTGTCATTTGAAGCGGCGATGAAACGTATGGGGGGAGAAGTGATAAACATGTGTGCGGTGGACGCGAGCTCGGTTGCAAAAGGGGAGAACCTCGCAGATACTGTAAGAACCGTATCCGGGTACTGTGATGTGATAGCGTTACGGCATCCGCAGGAAGGCGCGGCGCGAATGGCTGCTTCGTTCTCTACGGTACCTGTAATAAATGCAGGTGACGGTGCAGGGCAGCACCCCACGCAGACGTTGCTCGATTTATACACGATAAAACGCGAGGGGTTGCTTGATAATCTGCGGATCGCAATCATAGGCGACCTGAAATACGGCAGAACGGTGCATTCGCTCGCTTACGCGTTATCTCTATACAGAGCAAAGCTATATTTTGTATCACCGCCTGCACTACGGCTACCCGATGAGATAAGATCAGACCTGAAGAAGTCGGGGGCTGAGTTGTACGAATGTGATGACGTAAGAGAGGTGATAAGCGAGGTAGATGTCCTATATGTAACGAGGATACAGAGAGAGCGATTTCCTGACCCTGCGGAGTATAGCAAGGTTGCGGGCACCTATCGTATAACACCGGAACTCATAGCAGAGAACAGAGATGTGGTGGTTATGCATCCACTACCCAGGGTGGATGAGATCGATACAGGTATAGACCGAACAAAAAACGCAAAATATTTCCAACAGGCGTTCTATGGTGTACCTGTGAGAATGGCAATACTGTACATTTTACTGCAAAAGGGGGATTGAATGATATGCAGAAAGAGGTAGAAGAGATAATAAACGCGGTAGATCGTCACGAAGAGCTATTTAATAACGCTATCCCCATGATAGCGAGTGAGAATGTAACGAGTTCTCAGGTAAGGGTACTTCTTGCCTCGGATCTATCACACCGGTATGCCGAGGGAGATGTTGGAGCACGGTTTTACCAGGGTTGCGAGTTCATAGACGTGATAGAAGCCAGAGCAATAAAGTGGGCAAAGGAGTTGTTTAATGCCGAATACGTGAATGTGAAACCGGTTTCGGGTGTCAATGCGAACATAGCAGTGGTATTCGCGCTCGCATCTCCGGGCGATCTGATGATGGCACTGTCCATACCTGACGGGGGGCATATAAGCCATGCCGCTTATTCTGTGCCGGGTCTTCGTGGCTTGAGACTGAAAGAACTGCCATTTGACCCGAAGGAGATGAATATTGATGTGGACCGTGCGGTACAGGCGATAAGGGAGCTGGCGCCAGAGATAATAATGCTCGGTGCAAGTCTTTTCCTGTTCCCTCATCCGATTCGCGAGCTCCGTACAGCTGCAGATGAGGCGGGTACGGTAATAGTATATGACGCATCGCATGTACTGGGGCTCATAGCGGGTAATAAATTCCAGGACCCACTGCGTGAGGGCGCGGATGTCGTGACAAGTAGCACGCATAAGACCTTCCCCGGACCTCAGGGCGCGCTGATTCTATGTGGTAATGCACAGAGTGAAGCGATAGACCGGGCGGTATTTCCGGGAACGGTGAGTAACCACCACCTGCACCATATAGCGGGACTGGCGGTGACATTGCGCGAGATGATGCAGTTCGGGGAATCATATGCCACGCAGATACAGAGGAATGCAAAAGCACTGGCGCAGGCACTGTACCAGGCGGGGTTTAAAGTGCTATGTGAGCATAAAGGCTTTACAGAGTCACACCAAATCGCTATTGATGTTCGCGACTTCGGTGGTGGGGACGCGGTAGCGAAACGACTGGAGCAGGCATATATAATAACGAATAAGAACATGTTACCATGGGATAACAGCCCGGATAAACCATCTGGACTGAGGCTTGGTGTCCAGGAGCTCACACGAATAGGTATGAAGGAATCGGAGATGATAGAGATAGCATCTATCATGAAGAGACTGTTGATGGATGAAGAGCCCGTAAATACGGTAAAACAAGACGCTATAGCGCTAAAGAAAGACTTTCAGGACGTTAAATATTCGTTCGATGGTGGTGCGGCATACCGTAATCCCGTAAAGAAATAAAAATAAGGAGATGTATTAAATTTATAGACTATTAGTAGATATAAAGAGTAGGACGGAACGGCTGAGTGGAAGATAAGAATGCTTGAGGAGTTGGAGGCGAGACGGGCGGAAGTAATAAAGAAGGCGGAAGAATGCAAGAGGCGCAGGACTGAGTTGAATTCAGAGGCGAGTAAATGGGCGGATCTGCGCGATGAGCTTAATGCCAGGATAAAAGAAGCGGTAGCGAAGGCTAAGGAGTACAAGAAACGGCGTGAAGAATACGAGAAGCTGATAGAGGAGAAGAAAGAGAAGCGAAATGAGCTGAACCGGCAGGCATCAAAGTACTATGCGATGGTGGAGAAACTGCGTAAGAAGAACGACCTGGCGAGTATTCGCGCGTTTGAACGGCTAAGGAACCGTATAAACGAGCTGGAGATGCGGCAGCAGGTGGAAGTGCTGAGCAAGGAGCAGGAGAAGAAACTGGTGGCGAAGATAACGGAGCTGAGAAAGGAATTCGCGGAGATGCAGAGGGAGTTTGAGAGGGACAAGAAACTGAAAGAGTTATTGAAGAAGGCGCAGGAGTACAAGGAAGAAGCGGACAGGTATCATGAGGAAGTATTGAATTACGTCAGGTTATCACATGAGTGTCATGACCGGATGGTCGAATGGTTTAAAGAGGCGGACAGGGTGAGGGAGAAAGCGGACGAGGCTCATCGGATGTATCTTGAGGCGCAGGAGGCTGCAGATGAAGCTCACAGGTTATTCGTACGTTATTTACGTGATATTCGCGATTTCAATCATGTTATCAGCGGTTTGAAACGTAAGATAAAGGAAGATTGGAACTTCAAGGAGCGGATAGAAGCCAGGAAGCAGGCGAAGAGTATCTATGAGCGATTCCGGGAAGGGGGTAAGTTGAGTACCGAAGACCTGCTTCTGCTGCAGAAATCAGATTTATTGAAATAGTTTCTCTTATTTTCTTTTCTTTGTATGAGCATTGAAATGGACGATCAGGAGCTGATTGACCGATTAGTCAGGCGAGAGCTGAAGTTTCATGAATTGACGAGGTATGTAGATGCGAGCAAAGCGGCGGAATTGAGACGGCGGGCGCTGGAATCGATTACAGGTGCCGGGTTGAGAGATGTGGGTGTCTTCTCTTTTGATGCCGATAGGGCGGAGAAGGCGAATATAGAGAATCTCATTGGTGCTGCGCAGGTACCGATGGGTGTTGCTGGCCCCGTAGAGGTAAAGGGCAGCTATGCCGAGGGCGCTTATTATATACCGCTGGCAACGACCGAAGGTGCACTCGTTGCATCTGTCAATAGAGGCTGTACCGCGATAAACCGGTCGGGTGGTGCGGTCTCGTTTGTCATGCACGATGGTATGGCTCGTGCACCTGTATTGAGGGCTCGAAACATCGCACATGCACGTGAAGCACTCGAATTTATGAATAATAACCGTTCGAAGTTGAAAGAGATAGCCGAGTCAACCTCGCGGTATCTGATCATGGATGATATACAGAGCTGGCTTATCGGTTGTAACATTTTTATACGGATGGTTTATAAAACCGGTGATGCTATGGGTATGAATATGGCGACCATCGCTACAGATGCGGTCATCAAGTTTTTAGAGTCTGAGTTGGGACTGGAACACGTGGCACTCAGCGGTAATATTTGCGTGGATAAGAAACCATCGGCTCTCAATCTCATACTGGGCAGAGGAAAGACGGTCATTTCCGAGGTACTGCTGAATCGCGAGGTGGTGACCGGGCTGTTGAAGACCACGCCGGAGAAGATGGCTGAACTGGTATACCGTAAATGCTGGGTCGGGAGCGCTTTAGCTGCTTCGTACGGGTTCAATGCACAGTTCGCGAATATAATTGCTGCGGTATTCATTGCCACGGGTCAGGATGCCGCACACGTGGTTGAAGGTTCACAGGGCTTCACCACAGCGGAGCTCACCGATGACGGCGATCTCCTGTTTTCTGTTACGCTGCCATCGCTACAGGTCGGTACGGTCGGTGGAGGCACTGCACTGGGAACGCAGAAGGAGGCTCTTCAGCTGATTGGTGTCTATGGTGCGGGCGATCCGCCGGGTACGAACGCGATGAAGTTCGCGGAGATCGTAGGTGCTGCGGTACTGGCAGGGGAAGTCTCACTTATCGGCGCGTTAGCTGCGAGACATCTCTCGGAGGCGCATCAACGGTTGAATCGATAAAGATAAAGTTTATGATAGTATATCAGCAATAGGTAAGATTGATGACAGGAGAAGAGCTGCTTCTTATGATTCCGGGTCCGGTGCCGTTACTGCCACGCATACGGGAGGCGATGTCACGACCGATGATATACCATCGTGGCGAAGAGTTCGGTGAGATGTACAGGGAGATAGTGGATGGATTGAAGTGGATATTTCAGACGAAGAACGACCTGTTTGTTATGAGCGGTTCGGGTACATGTGCGATGGAAGCGGCTGTGGGTAATCTGCTTCGCACTGATACGCCCGCCGTATGCATAGTGAACGGCAAATTTGGCGAGCGACTGGTTGAGATAGGGCATAGATACAGCACCAATGTACGTGCCGTTGAGTTCGAATGGGGCGGTTCGATCGAACTTGATGCGGTGAAAGCAGCGATGGATGAGGTGCAACCTCAGGTTGTTACAATGGTACATAACGAGACCTCAACAGGTATCCTCAATCCTGCAGAGGCTATTGCGAAACTCGCACGTGAGTACGATGCGCTCTTCGTGCTGGATTGTATCACATCGATAGGCGGCTACAATGTGCCAATAGATCAGTGGGGTGTGGATATTGCCATTACGGGCTCGCAGAAATGTCTCGGTGCACCTCCGGGTATATCGGCGATATCTATTAGCGACAGAGCATGGGCACTTATGGAAGCTAATAGCAGCAGGAGACCGTATTACATGGACCTCATCGCATATAGAGACAGTTATGATAAATTCCAGACGCCCTACACGCCCGCATTACCGCTATTCTTCGCACTGCATGAGGCACTGGAGGTGATAAGAGAAGAAGGCATGGTAAAACGGATAGAGCGGCATCGGCTGCTGGCAGATACTGTTCGTAATGCGATCGACGCGATGGGGCTTAGTTTGTTTCCGAAGTTGAACGAAGTGAGCGAGTATTCGAATACGGTCACTGCAGTGAATGTGCCCGAGTGGCTTGATGACGCGAGTCTGAGAGCGGGTATGAGAGAGCGGGGTGTGATGGTTGCCGGTGGTCAGGGCAGGCTGAAGGGCAGGATATTCCGAATAGCGACGATGGGTAACATAACAGAACGAGAGGTATCAAGAACGATACAGGCACTGGACAGTACACTTAAGGAGCACAGGTAGAAGAGATGAAGAAAGAGCTTAAGGTGATACCGATAAAAAACGGTACGGTGATTGACCACATCACGGGTGGTCAGGCGCTAAATGTACTCCGTATATTGGGCATCAATGCAAAGACTGACGCGGTTGTCAGCGTTGTTATGAACGTAAGGAGTGGAAAGATGGGCAGGAAGGATATAGTGAAGGTGGAAGATAGGGAATTGAAGCCCGACGAGGTGGACAAAATCGCGCTTATCGCACCAAACGCCACGATAAACATAATACGCAATTTTGAGGTGGTAGAAAAGCACAAGGTATACCTGCCAGAGGTGATAGAGGGTATAATGCGATGTTCGAACCCGAATTGCATATCTAACTCAGAACGTGAGCCGGTCGTACCGAAATTTATGACACTAAGTGCCGATCCGCCGAGGTTCCGGTGTTTCTATTGTGAGAGGATAATAGAGGACGTTTCGGGTTATATATAAATAAATAGGTGCAAATAAGAGATGGGGGCAGTAGGGTAGCCAGGTTATCCTCGTGGCTTTGGGAGCCATGGACCCCAGTTCGAATCTGGGCTGCCCCATTGATCTTCCCTCTGTATTTCTTTATTTCTTCTCTGAAGTCAACATATCAGTTTCTGCTGTCTACAGTCCAGTAACGACAGTTTCGCGACCCGAACACCGACCAGCCTTATCTTATCATCTTTTGAAACATCCACCAGCCTTAGCAGCTCTTTCGCTACACACTTGAGCGTAGCCAGGTCGGAATGAAACGTTTTTAGCGTCCTTGATCTCGTTATCAGCCTGAAATTGGAATATTTGACCTTTATCGATACGATTTTGAATACAAAACCGTTAAGTGCCCGATGGACCTCCTCAGCCAGTTCCTCGACCTGTCTCTCTAACGTCGCTATATCATCGGTATCCTTCGCCAGCGTTCTCTCACGGCTCAGTGACTTCCGCTCCCGGTTCGGCACCACCTCGCTATCATCTATACCTCTCGCAATACGATGTAGCCGCCTGCCATGTTTGCCCAGTCGTGATACAAGCAACTGAACATCACAGTTTGCGAGCTGTTCTATCCGTGTGATGCCCATATGTTTCAATACTTTCTCTGTTTTTGGACCCACACCCGGGATACAGACCACCGGTAATTGTGCGAGAAACTCTTTCGCATGCTCAACCACCGTGAGACCGTTGGGCTTCTTAAAATCAGAAGCTATCTTCGCCACTATCTTGTTTGGCGCAATACCAATAGAACATGAAAGTTGTTGCTTATCCCATATCTCCTTCTTTATTCGTTCGGCATACATGCGAGCCTCTTCCCAGGTTCGCACCTTTGTCGTGATATCGAGGAACGCTTCATCTATACTCACCTGCTCCATTTTGTCGGCATAACCACGTAGAATATCCATTATTGCCGCAGATACACGTCTGTACAACTCCATGTTCACCGGCAGGAACTTCGCACCTGGACACAGCCTGTACGCCTGCGATAGTGCCATTGCCGAATGTATTCCGTACTTACGTGCTTCATATGAGCATGTGCTCACAACACCCCTTGCCCTGTCCGCACTCCCAACAACCACCGGTAGTCCCTTCAGCTCCGGATGTTCTCTCATCTCTATCGCGGAGAAGAAGCTGTCCATATCTACATGCAGTATTACTCGTCGCATCTCTCCTTATCCTGATCCGCAGCAAAATTATCACTCTCACGTGCTGTACC
This sequence comes from Methanosarcinales archaeon, assembly GCA_025464325.1. Classification (GTDB taxonomy): domain Archaea; phylum Halobacteriota; class Syntropharchaeia; order Alkanophagales; family Methanospirareceae; genus G60ANME1. Next base: position 46,638 of record JAODGH010000021.1, read on the forward strand.
AGATATGATATCATATTCATCGTATATGCTGCCAACTATCACCTCCAGCAGGTCTTCCAGGCAGACCAGCCCCGCCGTCTTGCCCCGTTTATCTATAACTATCGCGATATGCACCCTGCCACGCTGAAATTCCTTGAGTAAATCATCCACCCGCTTCGTATCAGGTATCAGATATGGCGGTTTCATCAGCTCCCTGATCTCGCCCCTATTTATCAGCAGGTCTTTCGCATACAGTATGCCAACAATATTATCCTCCGTTCGCTCGAATACCGGTATCCTGGAATAACCTGTTCGTTTTATCAGCTCTACAGCATCTTCTACGCTCTGATTCACTTCCAGACACGCCATCTTATCTTTTGGCGTCATCACGTTCTTTACCGTGATCTCATCGAGCCGTAATACGCCCTCCATCATCTCTTTCTCATCCTCTTCGATCGCTCCTTCCTCCTCACCTATCTCCAGTAGCGTCTCCATCTCCTCCTCGGTCAGCACGTGCTTCTTATACCGCTCCATACCCATAAATCGTTCTAAAACGGAGGTGATCGCCGAAAGCGCGACGATAACCGGTCTGAATATGTAAGCCATGATCCTTATCGGTCTGGATACGATGATAGAAATTCGTTCTGCATGACGGACCGCGATAGTCTTTGGCAGTATCTCTGCAAATGTGAGTATCAAAAAAGTCATTACTCCGGTCGCAATCGCAACGCCGTAATTGCCAAAGAACTCGATCGCAATCGATGTTGCCAGGGCTGAGGCTGCTATGTTCACTATGTTATTACCGATAAGTACAGTGGTGAGCATCGCTTCCTGTTGATCCATCAGCTCGTCTATCTCTTTCGCACCTTTTACTCCCTGTTTCACCAGCGCCCTCGCCCGTACCTTGCCGATAGCTATCAAGGCAGTCTCAGAACCCGAGAAGAAACCGGACAGAAGCAGCAGAAGGAATAAGATCAATAGTTTCACGCCAAGGAGTGATAATAACACCTTACTCTGTTCCCTCCCCTCTTAATATGTATGATCTTCGCATTTAAAAAGTTTTCGCTGTACCTATCTTCGCTCTTATAGGTGCTAACAGCTCATTCAAATATCTTATTGCATTCTGCTTCAGGTCCTGTGGATGTAACTTACCAGCCATGTAATCTCGTTCAAGGTCATCATAGCTGTTATATACCACATCACCACCATATTCAGGCTTGCGTTCTATTTTAACTGCCTCCATGTTCGCGAAAATGGCATACCGATAGATATGCAATACCGGATTACCCTCAACGACTTTAGGAGGGCAGAATGCCGATTTTAGCTTGCGCTCTATATCGGTCTCAGACTCGTGTATGGATATGTAGTTGCCAAGTGAAGAGGACATCTTCGCACCATCCAGCCCTATCAGCAACGGTGTGTGTATGCATATCGGTGTTTTAAGCCCGAGTTTTGGCAGGTTCTCCCGTGCAAGCATATGTATCTTACGCTGGTCTATACCCCCTATCGCAATGTCTATATCCAGATATGCGATATCCATAGCTTGCATCAACGGGTAGAGCATCTGTGATACCTTACGATCTGTCTTACTGCGTGATAACTCATCCATACTCCTCATCGCTCGTTTCTCGGTCGTCACCGTCGCCAGCCTCAATACATCCAGCATGTATTCTGAGTCCAGTTGAAAAGAGGAACCCAGTATGTATTCGGTATCCTCGCTAAGACCTGCAGCAGCAAAGCACCGCTGGTTGTAATCTGCGACCGCTCTTATATGTTCGATATCTCCTTTCTCGTTCAGGTACGCATGTAAATCAGCAAGAAGCACGATGATATGCACCCCTATGCTCTGCAGCTCTTTCAATTTCGTTATCAATGGTAGATGTCCGATATGAACACTGCCACTCGGTTCAAAGCCCACATACGCCCTCAGTTTACTGGCTGATCCCAGAGCAGATTCCAGTTCCGGCTCCGTCACTACCTCCTCCACGTTCTTTATCAGCATCTCCATCGGTGACTCTGTCATCTTCTTTTCTTATTCGTCCCAATTATGCGGAGGGGGAGATTCGAACTCCCGAACCCCTGCGGGATGAGGCCCTGAACCTCACGCCTTTGTCCAACTCGGCAACCTCCGCATCTCTATATCGATACTTCTATCTATAACTAACATTTAATAAAGTACATGAATTTGAATATGTGCTTCCTCTTATTCACACTGCAAACATGCCTTTACTACCAGCACCAGCAGCAGCACCGCAACTTACGCCGATAACGATAAGATGATGAAGACGGAAGATCCAAGGGAAAGATGTAAATTGTCTAAAGCTCCGGCATACACCGACCCCCGATTCGGATGTGAACCTGAGAGGCGTCCGATGCGCGAGTATATCGAGAAAGGTGTTGTTGTTATAGATAAACCACCGGGTCCCACCTCTCATGAGGTTGTCTCCTGGGTCAGGGATATATTAGCGGTGAGCAAAGCCGCACATACCGGTACACTTGATCCTAAAGTCTCGGGTGTATTGCCGGTACTGCTCGCTGTGGCGACGAAATTGACCGGTATATTTCATGCTGATAAGGAATACGTATGCTTGATGAAACTGCATGGCGATGTGAACGAGGCGCGGGTGCGGGAAGTAGCGGCTGAATTCACCGGTAAGATCTACCAGCGTCCTCCATTGAAATCCGCGGTCAGGCGACGAGTGCGGATAAGAACCGTGCATTACATAGATATAAAGGAGATAGAGGGCAGAGAGGTATTGATGATCGTTGGCTGTGAAGCCGGTACATATATAAGGATGCTCTGCCATCACATCGGGCTGGCTCTTGGTGTGGGTGCGCACATGGCACAGTTGAGACGTACAAAGTCGTTGCCCTTCGATGAGTCGGACATGACAACGTTGCAGGACCTTAAAGACGCGTATGTGTTATACGAGGAGGGTGAAGAAGGCTTTCTACGGGAACTCATTATCCCGATGGAACACACACTCGGGCATCTTCGGTGTATAATTGTTAAAGATACCGCGGTTGATGCTCTCTGTCATGGTGCGAATCTCGCCGTGCCCGGAATATCGCGTATAGAAGATGGAATAAATATAGGTGAGCAGGTAGTTATATATACAAATAAGGGCGAAGCGGTGTGTATGGGCAGGGCATTGATGAGCTCGGATGAGATGCTCAGGGCAGAAGAGGGGATATGTGTGGATACGGATCGGGTGTTTATGGCGCCCGGGACGTACATGCGTGTATGGAAATGCCGAGGTGGCTGAGTGGTAAGGCGCAGGCCTGGAGTTCTCATGGTAGAACAGGTAGCCTGTGTTCCGAAAGGAACTCAAGGGTTCAAATCCCTTCCTCGGCGTAGTTTCGTTATCTGCTGATCCGCTCTAAACCCGCCAACCACTCTGAATGATCCCGTTCATGTCGTCCAGCGTGAACAACCGATCGGCTCCTGCCAGGTTTTTATGCTGTATATCTATATGCTATGTAGAAGCGATCGTATCGTATAATAGCAAATAAAAATACCATAGCATGATGAGGATAGCACTCGCACAGATCAATCCCACGGTTGGAGATATTGAAGGTAACACGGCTAAGATAATAGATTACATAAGAGATGCACGAGCCAGGCACGTGGAGATGGTGATCTTCCCCGAACTTGCTATCACGGGCTACCCGCCGAAAGATTTATTATTGAAACCGTCATTCATCAATGCAAACCTAAAGGCATTTGAAGAGGTCCTGAACGAAACGGAAGGTATTTCCGTTATACTCGGGTTTGTTGACCGGACAGATGAGCCACCCGCACGTAACAGCCATATATCGGTGTTACCGGAGAATACCCTTTACAATGCCGCTGCGCTCATTCATGATCGGGAACTGATAGGTGTACAGCATAAGATGCAGCTACTGAACTACGATGTATTCGACGAGGGTCGATATTTCGTATCTGCGACTGAGAGCCGTGTATTCCGCCTGGAACATCCTGAACTCACGATAGGTATAAATCTCGGCGCGGATCTCTGGGTGGATGAGGCACTGGAGAGACGGGTGAGGCAGGGCGCGGAACTCATTGTGAACATATCGGCATCACCGTTCTACGCGGGTAAGAGCCGACAGAGAAGAGAACTGGTAGCGAGAAGAGCACGTGAGTACAGGGTACCCATCGCATATGTGAATTTGATAGGTGGTCAGGACGATCTGGTATTCGATGGCAGAAGCTGTATATTTGATGATAATGGTGCATTGATCGCCGAAGGTGCACAATTTGAGGAGTGCCTTACGGTCTCTACACTGGACAGCACGCCGATAACGCCACAGTACGATGACCCGATAAAAGAGATATATCTTGCATTGATACTGGGGATACGTGATTATGTGCGTAAGAACGGATTTGAGAAGGTCGTTATAGGGCTGAGTGGCGGTATAGACTCCGCTCTTACTGCCGCTCTGGCAACAGATGCACTCGGTGCACATAATGTTGTCGGTGTATCTATGCCGAGTGCGATAACCTCTCCTGCAAGTATAAATGATGCGAAGAAAATGGCTGAGAACCTCGGTATTGAGTTCAAGATCATACCGATCAATGACGCGGTTGATGCATACACGAGGATTCTCGCGCCTGTGTTCAAGGGTACCATGCCAGACACAACGGAAGAGAACATCCAGGCACGGATTCGCGGTAACATCCTGATGGCGTTATCCAACAAATTCGGTTATCTTGTTATCTCAACCGGGAACAAATCTGAACTCGCGGTTGGTTATTGCACCCTTTACGGTGATATGAGTGGCGGACTGGCTGCCATATCCGATGTACCGAAGACCACAGTTTACCAGCTCGCGAATTACATCAACAGAATGAAAGGGTGGGCGGTCATTCCAGATAGTATCATTGTTAAAGAGCCATCGGCGGAATTACGGATCGGGCAGAAGGATACCGACACGTTACCACCTTATGATGTGCTGGACCCGATATTGCATGCATATATAGAGGAGAACAAGAGCAAGGAGGAGATAATCGCGATGGGGTTCGATGCAGACGTGGTCAGCGAGGTTATATGGAAGGTGGACCACAACGAGTACAAGCGACAGCAGGCGCCGATAGGTATAAAGATAACACCAAAAGCCTTCGGCTCCGGTCGAAGAATGCCCATCACCAACAAATACATGGATGGGTGAGAGTGGTGATGTTACCGTCAGAACTCCTTCTCACGACCACGAGAAAGGGTCGAATATACCCGGTGTTTGCACCTCTGGACGAAGAACATAAGCAACTTGCAGCAGAACTCATAGCGCTTTATCGCAGCTCTATCGGTAAAAGAAGGAGTGATATCGAAGCTATATTGAACGAACTGGAGCATGATTTGAATTTCAAACTGGTACGTGGACTCAGGAGACTGCTGGAACGAAGGTGTGTCTTCAAATCAAGATACGTTATAGAGCCTGTGGTTGCCCGGAGAGCGGTATTTGAAGCGGCGAGTAAGCTGAGGATAAAGAACGATGCGGAGCGTATGTGGGTTATACGTGCCGTAGCGGAACGATTGGGTGTCTCAATTGATGAATTGGAGGCGTCCTTATGGGCTGATCGCGAATCTGAACAGATATTATCGGATTTTGCTGGTCTGGAACCCGAAGAACTGTTGAGACTGTATAATCTCTCACTCGCCCAAACCTTACTATTCAAAGCTTCAAGCATGATCTTACGCCTGAGAGGTAGCTATAGCAACTATAAAATGCTTTTTCGTGCGATTAAGTATCTCGGATTGATGTATACGCCGGAGGGTGACGGTGCTATAAGGATAGAGGGCACACTGGCGCTTCTGAAGCTGAGTGAACGTTACGGAACAGCACTATCGAAATTACTGCCGCCGATTCTCAGCTGCGGTGATTGGGAGCTGGATGCCGAGATCATGATTCGCGGGCATATACCGCGGGTATATCGTTTTGTACTGGATAGTCGTAGATGCAGGCATATACTGCCACAGAGCAATGGTATGGAACAACTAACATTTGACAGCAAAATTGAGGAGCTCTTTTATAAAGAGTTCTTGGCTCTGCCGGTGGCGCGTAAATGGGAATTGATAAGGGAACCGGATGCGATATTCACCGCAAAGGGCGTATTCATACCTGATTTCAAGTTTGTACACCGGGAACTACCACTGGAGATTTATTTTGAGATAGTGGGTTTCTGGACCGAGGATTATCTGCGTAAGAAGATGGCAAAACTTCACGCTCTACCTTTCGATATCATCGTGGCAATAGACAGGAATCTTGCATGCTCCACCCTGCGCGATGGCGTTGTGCATGGTACCGTGATAGAGTACAGCAGGAAGGTGCCCGTTATTGCGGTAGTGCGGTATCTTGAGAAGATCGAGCGTGTGGAGATCGAGCGACAGGTGAAACGCATGAAAGAGGTGCCGTTAAAGTTTGATACCGGCGTTGAAATAGTTCGCATAGGTGATATCGCGGAACGATACGGTGTGAGTAAAGAAGTCATAAGAGCGGTCTGTGAGAGTCACAAAGAAATAATTGAGGATTACATCGTATTCAAGGATGTACTGGTGAAGCGGGATTTGTTAGAACGGCTGAGGGAACGCATGCGTACTATAAGCTCATATGTGGATGCGAGAGAGCTCATAGAGGCTATGGGTTTACCGGCAGACGATGTGCTGTCAGAACTGGGCTTCAAAGTGGTATGGAAAGGGCTGGACATAGAAGCAGCGACTATTACGGATGCGTCTTAATGGTTGCTGGTTTTCAGCTCGTGCTCTATCACCCGTTTCGCTTCTTTGTCAAAATCACGTCTCAACGTACGTTTGACGGGTATTATACCAGCAAATGGGCAGTTCGGGGGTCTTGCACGGTTCTCGGGGCATACACCCAGTGTGTAGCCACGACACCATATCTTCGAGAATATTGCAGGGTATTCCCGTACACAGATTTTATACATCCGTATTGCAAGTTCCCGCATCTCAGGTGATGCCCGTACGCATAGACGGAGCATGAAGAAGTTTATCAGGCTACGAACGTTCATTGTCAGTATATAATGTGTGTGCAGTGCCATTGGCAGTACATACCGCGCCTGCTCACGCGCGATCCCGAGCTTTCGTAACCGCGTGTATGCATCATTCGCACTCTTCATCGCCTCAAGGAAAACAGATTTGGCATCGCCTTTTAAACCCTCCGGGACATAAAATCCAAAGCCCTGTTCCTCGTTGTACCGTGTACTTCTTGCCGTATGAGAAGCTATACGATGTTCCAGCAACTCTCTACTCAGCGCAACGCTTATACCCGCAACATCGAAAGTGAAGTAGATATGTTCAAGTGCCGATGAGTAATCGTTATCCACGATCAGCTCAACTATCTCATTCGCACTTCGCGTTAGAGCGGAATCGCTCGTCTTCGCGGCGGTAGCAACGAGTTCTACACCCGATTCCGTCACCCTCAGGAGTTTCACTTCCATCTTCTATCTACTTCTCTTCACCATCGCTGTACCAACAAAAGCCGGAAAAGGTTTTTGGTGAGGTTTCATCAATCGCAACAGTTGATGAGCTTAATATAGATAATCCGTTCTTTTAATTATAGGTGTTGAAGTCAGCGGGGGTTACCGAGTGGACAAAGGTGGCAGACTCAAGATCTGCTCCCGCAGGGGTTCGCGGGTTCGAATCCTGCCCCCCGCATAGGTGTAATGGCGTTTAAATCCGAGCAAAACGATAGGGGATGGCTGACGCATGCGGCTCGAGAGGTTGCCGGGATATTGAAGAATCGCGATGTGAGCCAGATCACCACCACGCTGGCGTTCTATGAGCGATGCCTCAACGAGCCCGTATCGCTACATGTACCACTGAGCGAAGAAGAAGAGGAGCTGATAAAGCGTCTTGCGGGTGAAGAGCGAATTAAGAATACCATATTGCTGAAGACGGAAGCGATCATCTTTGCACCCTCCCCCTCAGGCTCTTTTGATTATGGAACCGCGATACATCGCAGGTTCTTCGTTCGTGACGCATGGTTCTCAATTATAGCGCTGAACGAAGCTTTTTTGGCGTCTGCAAGTGAGATAATGCTCAGGTATGTGCTTGAGCACGAGCTGATCCAGGGCGATTTGTATAAAGAGCTGGCGAAACGCGGGCTAAAGAGCATCAATACAGATATAAAAGGGTTGATAGATGAGGAAACACGACAGGAAGCGATACAACACACGGGGATAACAGAAGAAGAGCTCGAAGCAGAATGGAAACTGATCCTCGAGCTGGTAAATAAATGCCCGCTTGTGCCCACCCACTTCGCATCTGCTGCGCTATTCACGTATATTGATCGGAACCGGGAGCGACTGAAAGAGTATGGCTTACCGAGCAGTGATGATATAGACGAGGAGCTATCGAAAGCAGATTTCAAAGCATGGAGTCTTGATTCTTTTAAACTATTTGGGTTGTTCCTCAAGGAGCTGAAGAAGGAACTGACGATGACCGGTGCCGAGTACGGAGCGGGAATTTTATAATTGGCTCAATGCGTCTATCTGAGCATATATCTGCCGGTCTCTGAAGTGCTTTATCGATATCGCACCGGATGGGCATATCGCACTGCACGAGCCGCAACCTTTGCATATCACCTCATTAACCTTCGCTTTCTTAGCATCCGCCGTATCGACGGTGATAGCACCAAACGAGCATATCGCTTCGCACGCGCCACAGCCTGTGCATACCGCTTCATCCACTTCTGCCACAAGTGGCTCTATCTCTACCTCGCCCTGCATCAGTGGTATAGACGCCCGCTGTGCCGCGCCAACCGCCTGTGCAACGCTATCCGGTATATCCTTCGGCGACTGGCAGCAGCCTGCGATGTATATACCATCGGTGAATGTATCGAGAGGTCGGAGCTTTGGATGTGCCTCCATGAAGAATCCGTCTGCGCTTCGCGTGAGCTTGAGTATCCTCGCGAGCTCTTCTGTACCACGTCCCGGTACTATCGCCGTAGCGAGAACGACCAGGTCGGCTTCTATCGCTATCTCTTCACCTGTGCTAATTTTGGTCCTTACCACCACACCCTCTTCGCTATCCTTCGTGATTAGCACGGGTTCTTCAAGCTCTTTCCTTATGTATTCCACCCCTTCTGCCGTCACACGGTTGTAAAATTCCTCAAAACCCTTGCCATATGCCCGCATATCGTTGTATATCACCCGTACACGCGCATTCGGGATCCTGTCGCGTACCAGGTGTGCCTGTTTCGCTATGTACATGCAGCATACACGGGAGCAGTATGCGTTACCTTCTCTATCACGCGAACCCACACAGGATATGAATACCACCTCTTCAGGTTCTTTACCGTTTATCAGTATTTTACCCCCGGTTGGTCCCGATGCAACAGATAACCGTTCAAATTCCAGTCCCGTGATGACTTCATCGTACTTATAGCCGTATTCGGGCATTTCGGCAGGATTGAGCAGTTCGTAGCCCGTGGCAACTATTATTGTCCCGACCTCTATAACTTTCTCCGTGCTACTCTGCGTGAAATCGATCGCATCTACGGGGCACGCATCCACACATGCCGGCAATTTGCCACATTTGCCCCTGGTCAGGTATAGACAATGTTCCGCATCCACGGTATATACAGTTGGCACCGCCTGCGGGAACGGTATGTAAATCGCACTTCGTTTACCCATGCCCATCTCAAACTCGGAGTCGATTCGATTGGAGAGTCTGCATACCTTTGCACAGTCACCGCAACCCGTACATTTGCGCTCGTCCACATATCTCGGCTTCTGCAGTATCCTCACCCTATAATTGCCTATATAGCCTTCTACTTCCTTCACCTCTGAACATGTGAGTACCCGGATGTTCTTGTGAGAGGCTGCTTCAACCATCTTCGGCGTTAATATACATGCGGAACAATCGAGTGTGGGGAACGTTTTATCCAGTTGTGCCATATGCCCGCCAAGAGAAGGTTCCTTCTCCACCAGATACGTTTCAAACCCCTTATCCGCCACTTCAAGCGCGGCGTAGATACCGGATATACCACCGCCAATCACCATCGCTCGCGGTATCACACTCACCGTTTTACGTTCCAGAGGTGATAGTAACGCCGCTTTACTCACTGCGGACGCGACCAGTGCCTTCGCCTTAGCCGTAGTACTTGCGCCTGCGACGTGAACCCACGCACAATGCTCCCGTATATTCGCCATCTCGAAACAGTAGGGGTTCATACCCGCATCTTCACATGCCTTCCTGAACGTGGGCTCGTGCATACGGGGTGAACATGATGCAACAACCACCCTGTTCAGCCCGTACTCCTTTATATCATTCTTTATCAGTTCCTGCCCGGGATCGGAGCACATGTACTGATAATGTCTCGCAACGACCACACCCGGTAATTTACTCGCAAAATCCGCAACCTCCGCTACATCTACCGTTGATGCTATATTCACACCACAGTGACAGATATAAACACCAATCCGTGGCTCTTCTATATCCCCCATATCATATCCTCCCTATCGTAACTCTAACCCGGATGTACCACTTCTGATCGTAGCAAGGTTGGGCGTTGTATCTTTCGGTTGAAGCAGCGTAACTCCCTATGTATATCTTGACTTAGATATATTAAAATTGCAACCCTCCATGATTTCGCATACACCGCACGCAATCACACTGCCTGCTCAGGGGTGAACATACCTCCGATAATTCAACGCAAGCACACCCGTAATTCCAAAGTTGGTGAGTAGTTTCATATCCGCACTCGAGAGTGCTTCTTCCCTGACCGGGGGCACGGGCTTTGTCATTTTGCATATGATACGACCACCGGTCATCCTGGCACCAACGTAGCCTTTACACTCCCCCTTCACGAATACAACACCGTCACGCATCTCCACACCTGTGAATTCCGCTGCATCACCCAGTACCACGACAGAACCACCATTGAGCAATGCTGCGGTGTTCATACCCGCGTTACCCTCTATGATCAGCATACCCTTACGCATCAGTATACCGGCACTTATGCCCGTATCGCCCCGTACGCGTATTTTAGCATCGATGCTATTACGGGCTGCGACCGTACTCCGCAGGATACCATCCTCGAGGATCAGCTCATCTTTACCGTATTCATTTGGCGGCAATAGTTCCTCAGGATGATGTAACAACCACGTGATCGACCTGAACTTTTTATAGCCTTTCAGATCAGATTTAACCTCTACAACATTGCCTAAGGGCTCTTTCACACCACCTCGAACGTATATTGCACCGGCGATCATGCTCATGCCCAGATATGAACCGGCATCGCCATCCACTATTATCGAGCCGGTATTACTTATCGCTCCACCGTCACCACCGAAATAGCGGAGATCAACGCCCATGCTCGTGCCAAGCCTCTTGCCCACATTGCCACTTATATATACATCTTCACCGTGCCGTAACGCTTCCACAACATCTTCATATGTGTGATCGGTACCTGGTATCCTATCAGAAGGTTTGAGCTTCGTGCCTTTATGCTGCCAGAAGAAGTTATAAGTGAAATCGCCTATACAGTCCAGAGCATCGTTCAGCTTCAGCTCCAAGGTCAATCACCGTATTCCGTACTCACCACCTCGCGAATATGCTCGGCTGTCTTCTCACCCACATGATCCACCTCCATCAATTCCTCCTTCGTGGCTGATACCAGTCGTTCTATCGTTTTGAACCTGCGTAGCAGATTCCTCGTTGTTACAATACCGATATTAGAGAGCGAAGATATGAAATACTCCTGCTGCGCCTTCAATGACGCCGTTGGCTTCTTACCATGGGGGTTCACCTCACGTGGAGTGGATATCTGCTCCCGTTTCGCTATCATGTATATAAGAGAGGCTGTATCTGCCTCATCACGTGTCTGTAATATCGGTACCGAGTAATCGATAGCGATAGTAGCCATCACTGCTCTTACCACGTTTGGGTGTACGTCGCGGTTACCATAGAGCGAATCGCCCTCAATGATCAATAACGGCTTCTCATATTCGTCTTTCAGCCGTTTTATCTGTTCTAACAGGTTTCGTCTCCTGTTAACTAACGACTCAAGGAAATCAGACGTGGTCTTGCGCTCTATGCAAACACGATCCGATACAACGTAATCTCCGACCTCTAAATTCTTCAATTTCAGGCATACGCCCGCCTTCTCCAGAAAACGTATTACACCGGACCTCGTCTCCCGCGTATCTGCGAATATTTTCAGTTTCGGTATCTCTGTTAGCGTTGGCTGTGTACTATTGTCTGTGCCTTTATTATTATTCGTCTCACTACTTATCTCATCCAGCTCCATCGTCTGTAGCTCGTTTATCCTCCTTCGCATCTCTCGTTCCTTGCTACGACTGAGCCAGTAATACGCTTCGTCCCTCGTTCCCTTCGCAATTAACACGATTATTTTACCGACTTTTTTACGTGCTGTACGCCCTTTACGCTGTATACTCCTTATAGCGGAAGGTATGGGCTCGTAGAATATCACCACATCGGTTGCCGGTATATCAAGCCCTTCCTCTGCGACTGAAGTGGCAATAAGTACGTTATAAAACCCCTCTTTGAACTTATTCACGATCTCCACCTGCTCTTTCTGCTTTAATCCACGATCGTCCGCTTTTGACGCCTGTCCAACGAATTTGACCGCTTTTATGGGCGTGTTATCAATGCTGGAAAGCGAATTTAATATCATCTCCGCCGTGTCACGGTAATTCGTGAACACAATTATCCTCTGGTTGGGTCTTGCCTGTATCTCTTCTTTCAATATCTGTATCAGAGCCGAAAGCTTGGGATGCTCACCTTTGTATGATGATACCGCTCTCATCACATCCAGGAACTTACCATCCTTGAGCAGTCGTTTTGATGCTTTACTGCCGTTCTTTGAAAGTGCTTCGTTCCTCAGCCGATCTAAATATCGTCGCAATGCGAATACACCCTCTGTTTCTACCAGTTCTATCGCGTGTTTCAACTTCAGCACCTCAGCCAGGAGCGATAATGCTTTATAGAGATCCGCATGTTTCTGGTTCTGCAGTTGCGCCTCAATCATCCTCCTCAATTCCAGTATCTCGGTCTTTGTTATCTCCCTGCTACGTTTCCTTCTTATGAACCCCAAATGTCTCAATTCCGCCATTCGCTCCTCTAATACACCCTCCAGCATCTTCTTCAGCTCTTTCAGCTCTGCCGGCACCTCCACCGCACGCCATTCAAAATCTTTCCGGTACACATAGGGTGCGACATCGGGATCGTATTCTGTTCGGCTCTCCACACGTTTAACCCCGAGCGAGTTGCAGATCTCCATTATCTTCTCCTTCTCGCTACCCGGGGAGGCGGTCATACCCAGCACCAGTGGCTGTTTCGCCTGTTCCGCATATTTCTCCGCGATATACACGTATGAATAGTTACCGACCGCACGATGGCACTCATCGAATATAAGCAGCGCGACATCACGGAGATTAATCCTGTGGCTCAACAGGTCGTTCTCTATTATCTGCGGTGTGCAGACCACGATCCTGGCTTCCTGCCATAGTTTCTGCCGCTTATCCGGCAGTACTGTACCGGTAAATGTCTGTATAAGTACGGGATCGAGTTTCAAGACCGATTTTAAAAAAGCCGAATGCTGCTCCACCAGCGGTCTGGTAGGAGCGAGGAACAGTATCTTACCTCTCGGTAACCTATCAAGTATAACGAGTAGTGCGATCGTGGTTTTGCCCAGCCCCGTTGGCAGTACAACCATAAGCGACTCCTTCTTCGCCGCTTCGGCTATCGCAATCTGGTAGTTCCGGCGTTCTATCGTTCCCTCCTTTAATAATGGATGAGAGATGAATCGTGGGTTATTTCGCATGCAATTAAAGGTTATCATTGGCGGAATTAAAATAATCTTTTAAACTTTATAAGAATTAAATGTAACATTAATCCGTAGAGCCATGAGCATCTGTTCTCTGAATGACACGTATACTGGCGAGAAACGTCGTGCAATAAAACTTGGTAAGGAGGATGCGAAAGACATCGCCGAACTTTACAGGGAGGTCTGGCTGAAGGCGTACGAGTATCCCGAGGAATGGCGTAAAAAACGTGCGATAAGCGAGGCAGAGGTGAAGAAAGAGATGGATTCCGGCTATTATTTCTTCGGTGTTCGTATAGACGGCAGACTTGTGGGTGTGTATAAAGCTTCGATAACAGAACGTGGCTGTTTTGGTGAGCATCAAGCAGTTCTGCCTGAATATCGGGATCAGGGCGTCGCTTCTGCAATGTATGAACAGTTCTATGAATTCGCTAAGGCGAATAAATGCAGGGTGAATTACGTCAACATTCTGCTGGGTAGTGAGGCATGCGAACGAGCGATGAAGAAGTTCAACTTCTATAAGGTTGGTGAGCCATGGGAGCAGAGTAAGGGCATGTGGGTCCAGACCTACGAGCGTAAGGTGGACTATTCAGACGAAGAATAACTCTTAGCGATATCTATACCCCAATCTTTCAGGATTACGTGCGTAAACCTCGAACCCAGGTATTATAACCCTCACCACGGGTATTCCCAGCTCTTCTCGCGTCAGGTTCACCACTATAACCCGTCTCCCTATATCACGCAGATGATCAAGTGTTATTCGTATATCGCCGTCTATCGTATCGGTTGCGAACGCCGGAAGCTCACTCAGTCTCACATCGTCTGACACGTCCATGAACCAGTGCCGGGTCATTCTCTTCATTGTCTCGTAATCTACAGGTGCACCCTTACCGCCTTTTGCTATCTGCATGAGTCGGGACTGCACAGCTTCGGTTATAGCCCTTATAGCCGCGATCCTCGGGTCTGTATGCGTACCGGCGCCATATACGAGTAAATTAGGATCCCTTTCCGGACTATCAAGTGCCAGAGCGACGGTGGTAAGTCCCACATCGGTCGGGATATACCAGAAATGTGTCTCAATCCCACAGGTCTGGAAACGCTCCTTGAGCTCGTATATCAGACCATCGTCCTCCACTATCTCTATCTTCCTGCCCGCATCCTTCTTTATCTCCACATAACTCAATGCATCACGCTCTATCACTTCCATCATGCCATGAAAAATCGCCTCCTCTATGTTGTTACCCGATGCAATACCATTACTATCGCTCCTGAAGAGTCGTTCGCCCCTTGACGTGTTATAAGGGTGAAAGACGGCATTCGCGGGTACCAGAACATTCTCCTCGTTTATCAGGTCATAGCCCTCACACCACTCTATTCTGGTATCCGGCGTTACTCTTGAGACTGCACTCAGTATGAGTGAAGAGGGTTCCAGTTTCTTCGTGCGGTCTCCCTCATTATACGCCTCGAATCTGAACTTAGCGCGGTCTTCTTCTCTGAGCTCTGCGGAATAACGCTCTATTGCTTCCATGAGCACCGACACTTTAGCCTGGACCGCGGTTAGACCCTTACCTGTATGGACAGATACCGCGCCCGGCTTCGCATCCGGTCTATACGCCGAAAATATGGGTATATTCAGCCTGTCCCCATCCGTTATATTCTCGAGCGTTGTTATACCCACCCGGTCCGAGAGCTTTTCCACACGCTGCAGTGTCTCTTCCGGTGGCATTGCGCGATGGCTATCAAAGAAATACTTCTTCGGCGTATACCCGAGCTTTATCTCCATCTTTTCATCACCTTTTATATACCAGTAAATGGTTATTAGTAGTACAGATAGAAAAATGCCTGAAAGAGAAGAAACGGCAGAAGAAAGAAGCCGAAGGTGGATAGCGCGTGAAGCTGCGAAGGCAGACAAGGAGGAAGGTGGCAGGAAAGCGAAGAAGATGCGCTGTTCGAAATGTGGCAAAGAGGTGGATGAATATCTGGAGATAGCCGGGCGTGTGCTCTGTCTGGACTGCTATGCCGAAGAAGAAGCTGATGAGATGGGCGCTCTTGACATGCCCGGCGAAGCCGGTGGAGGTGGGTAAAGTTTAAAAATGGAAAGGAAGAAATACGCATTACCCATTCCTCGTGCTATAACTACCGGTATAATATTTGAAGCGGCGGAGAAGTTCGGGTTGGAGGTGGATCAGGAGAAAGCCTCGCCTGATGAGGCTTTTGATCCTCACACCGGTTTACCCGTCAAGGACTATGTACCACGTATTGTGCTGATTGGTGATTCACCTGAGAAGTTGTTGGCTGCCAAGGAATACATTTATAAGAAGCATGAGGAATGGATATCGCATTTAGAAGAGTGGCGTACTAAACGTCGTGAGCAGATACTGGGTAAATACAGGTAAATCAAATCTTCAATCTGCCTGTATAGACCCAGTGGTCGAAGTATCCATTACTTCTTTCGTTCTTTTTTATCTCGCTTTCAAACTCATTCTTCAATATATCACGCAGAATCATCGCCTCTTCTTCGCTCGAAACCGTGAACAGGACCTTACCGTCTGGTTTCAGTACCTTCGGCACCTCCTTTAGTACCTTCTCCCAGTTGAACAGTTCATATTGCGTCAGTTTACCCACCATGAATCCAAACGCGAAACTGAACTCCCTGCCAAAGAACGAGGATAGAAGCGAGCAATCGAGTACAATACTCCTCTCCGGCTCAAGCACACCCTCTTCCAGACCCCGACATATCTCGCATTTGTTAATATCCACGGTGATGGGCGATATCCCTATTTCATGCAGCGCAACCGTCGCCTCTCCCGCGCCACAGCCTATCTCGATCGTATCACCGGTTACGGGTTCAACAAAGTCTTTCAGCAGCATCTTCAACGCTTCTATCCTGTCCCGCGGATAAAATCCCGGCTCTTTTATATCACATTCACAGAACAACCGATTTACCAGCCCGAGTGAATAGAACTCCATAACGCCCGCCCGGAATGCTCTTCCATCAACCACCACTTCGCGCTCATGTTCACCGTTAAGAGCACTTGCAATAGTGTTAAAATCCGCCTTCCGCATCGGATCAGCAATGAAATCGGTGAATACCACCCAGAACCCCAGCTCTCTGTCATTGATCGCAATACCTATCAGTTCGCCCCCTTCATCGTATATCCGTACAAGTGCTACTATATCCTCACTCTTCACCTTGCCCATATAATCGAGCGTCTTTGCTATCCAGCGCTGTTCCGCATAACTGCCTTCTACCAGTGTGAAATCACCAATCCCCAGCAGTTCGTTAAGCTTCATGTGACCCTGTTCACACAGTACCACAGGAATTCCCGTGACGGGAACTCGTGTATGCTCGTTACAATTATCTCGCCTGCACCGAATACAGAAGTGACCAGAATCGCATGTCCTTCTTCACTGCTCAGTATCGTATCTACATCTTCGCCCATATCCGTGAAATAACCATCACAGATACATTCATCCTGGTCGTGCAGTATCTCCGCAGCCCTATGCGACTTCAGTGTTTTCACCTTCACCTGCCTCATGCCTGCCACATACCTTAGTTCCACCGGCAGCCAGTCATAAGCATTACTTATATTAGAAAGCGCACCACCAACGAATAGTGTACCACCTGCTTTCACGAACTCGGTTATAAGATCGTCTATCGCTCGCAGTTCTGGCAGTAAACGTGTATACGTCATGTTACCGAACCCCGCGGGTACGATGACCAGCCGATATTCCTCGAGATTGGTGTGATTCACCGGCATATTCAGGACTACCGGCGGTATAACATCACAGTCAAAGCCCTGATCACGGAGATACCGCCGATAGTCTCCAATATCCTGGTCCCACAAAACTGCTATATCAATCAAATTTGTGCTCCTCAATCTCACGCAGGCATTTCTTCACCTTGCTCGTTATCTCATCCAGCTTCTCCTGTGGCACACTTTCGTGCCTTACTATCCCCGTTACTATCTCAACAACCCTGCCAGGGGTTTTACCATCGTGGTATCGCGTACTTATCCCTATATCCTCGAAATCTTTGTAATCCACCGGGCACTGACACAGCACTATTGTAGGAATCTTCACCCTCGCCAGTACGAATCGCACCTTGTATATGAAGTGCTGTTTAACATTGCCGTGATTGAGAAGAGCGAGTTTGTGCCGCCCTATTATCTCTATCTCTTTCGGCTCAAGCCCAAATGCTGCACCATGTCCACCTGCGGAGGGTGCATCGCGGGGTGTACCATCGCCCGCATTCAATATCAGCTCGCCGACATTTATGCCCCTGTCCCGCAGTTCGGTGGTTATCTCGCATACCGGCTTTGGCACATGCCTGTAACCCGGCGACATTGCAATATTTATGACATCGTTCGCTTTCGCCTTTGCGAAAGTCCCCCGCTGTGCTAAGCCGCCACCCAGCCCGAGCGCCTGACCCTTACGGCATGCTACTAACTGCGTCTCTCTTCCTACTGGCATAGTATCGGCTTACCTCAGATCCTCGATCTTCACTATCTTACCATTCTGCATGTGTGCGATCCTATCACACACCATATTGACAAAATCCCGATCGTGAGAGACAATCAGGAAGGTCATACCCAGATTCTCACGTGCTGCTCTTATCGAATCTGCAACGTATTTCTTCGTTATTGGATCCATCGTACCGGTGGGCTCATCTAATATCGCGATTGCCGGCTCCTTCATCATTATCTGCGCGATTGCTATCCTCTGTCGTTCGCCAGCGCTGAGCTGGGTATGGTCTTTCTCCAGCACCTCTTCCGCTTCCTCTTCTGTGAACCCCACGCTTTCAAGCATGAACTTAGCTTTCATTCGTGCCAGTTCCTCCGGTATTTTGATGCCTATGCAACTCGTGAGGTTCTCCAGCGTCGTCTTCTCCGGATACATCGTGTATTCCTGATGCAACATGGCAACGCGTGTAGCTGCCTGTTCACCGACTCCCGGCGTGGTTGCACCCCATGATATCCATACCCCCGTTTCTGCTACTCGTCCCACTTCTATCCATTTATCGCCCGCTCTTATCTTGACAGACCCACCTGTTAAGGGATCTATCTGTGCAATTATACGTGCAAGACTTGTCTTACCCGCTCCACTTTTACCCAAAAGACCGAATATCTCATTCTCGTAGATCGTAAGTGTGACATCATCCACTGCTTTTACCATCCCTCGCCAGACCGAGTAGTAATACTTCTTGCAGTGCTCGATCTTTATCTTCGGCTCACCTATCTTTACATACTCCTCACGCTCGACCTTGCCCACCTGCTTCTCAAATTCTTCTACTATCTGCTTTGAATCACCGTATTTGACCACTTCACCGTGGTCAAGCCAGAGCGCCTTATCAGCTAACTCTTCTATCACATAGGGCCAGTGAGACGTGACCACGAGGGTCATACCCTCACGTGTACTCTCTTTAAGCGCTTTGTGTACCAGCTTTGCGGTCTCATAATCCAGTGTACCGGTGGGTTCATCCGCCAATAGCAGCATGGGATCGAGTGCGAGCTGTCTCGCAAGCACTACTCGTTGCTTCTCACCTCCACTGAGATTCGCAGCCGGGAACGTCACACGATGCAGCATCTTCACGGCTTTCAAAAGCTCGTATGCACGTCTGAATCGTTTCGCGGGAGGATAACCCCTGCTATCGAGCGCCTGTAACACGTTGTACATCACCGTGTCGTCACTGTACAGCCCGAAAGTACGTTGAAGCATGATAGCAACACTTTTCTTCACCTTCTTACGCTCTTCCTTGTCCTTCCAGTAATTCACTTCCTTCTGCTCAAGCTTCGCACCACATTTATCGCATGACTCACCGGCTCTGCTCGGCGACGTCACCCAACCGCACGAGGGACACATAGCCACCCTGAATATTATCTCACCAGAGGTTGGCGCGTACTCCTCACTGCCGCGTAGCATGTGAAGTAATACCGATTTGCCGGCGCCACTCCTGCCAAGCAGCCCAAGCGGTTCACCCTCTCTTATCTCCACATTCACATTCTTCAGGACTTCTTTGCCTTCAAACGTCTTACATACATCGCGAACAATCACAAACGGCTCTTTCTCTCCACTCATTTCCTATTTCTTCTCCTTATTTACTATTATTATTTATTATGTACAAACAATTTACAAACGATTGTCAAACCTAAGATAATACCTTTGAGACGCCCCGTAAGTCCTCCATCTTCGTTATCTTACCGCCTTTCATGTATGCTATTCTGTCACATACCTTCTTGGCAAAGTCTAAATCGTGTGTTACTATGACGAACGTGATACCGAGATTCTCCCTCGCTTTTAATATCGTCTCGGCAACATACTTCTTCGTTACCGGATCCATAGTACCCGTGGGTTCGTCAAGTACCGCTATCTCCGGTTCTTTCATCAATACCTGCGCTATCAGTATCCTCTGACGCTCCCCTACACTCAGCTCAAGATGTGTCTTTGGTAGTATCTCCTTTATCTCATCATCTGTGAATCCCACACCCCTCAACATGAATTCCACCTTCATCCGTGCGAGATCTTCTGGCAGGTTAATACCTATCCCACTCGTGAGATTCTCCCAGACTGTGAGACCTGGAATTAACGAATATTCCTGGTGTAGAACGCCCACAAAATGCGCCTTCCATTCTGTTGTGCCACCCATAATTGCACCACCAGGACCTATAAACGTGTCAAGATCGGCTTTCGATGCTTCTATCCATCTGTCACCGCTCCGTATCCATGCACCACCGCCCGTACCGGGATCCAGATGACTTACTATTCGCATTAAACTCGTCTTACCAGCCCCACTATGTCCCACTATACCGAATATTTCGTTCTCGTAGACCACAAAAGAGACGTCATCCACAGCCTTCACCACACCTCTTGAGGCAGAATAGTAGTACTTCTTCAAGCCTTCAACTCTTATCTTCGGCTCGCCAAACTTCTTAAACTCCTCACGTTCTATATCGCCTACTTCTCGCTCAAAGACGTCCACCACTTTCGTTGTATCGCCATATTCAACGATTTCACCATTATCAAGCCACGCTGTTTTCTCCGTCAGTTCTCTAATAACATAAGGCCAGTGAGAGGTGACAAGCAGTGTGGTTCCGCCCCTTGTACTGTCCACCAATGCACGGTGCACAACTCCGGCGGTTTCATGGTCAAGTGTACCGGTAGGCTCGTCAGCAAGTAGAAGGATAGGTTCCAGAGCTAACTGCCTTGCAAGTACCATCCTCTGCTTCTCGCCACCGCTGAGATCCCTCGTATCCGGGAAGTTAACCCGATGCAGCATCTTCACCGCGTCCAGCAGCTCGTATACTCGTTTCATACGTCTGCTCTTTGGATAGCCGGCTCGTTCTAATGCCTCCAGTACGTTCCATACCACCGATTCGTCACTGTACAGTGCAAAACTCCGCTGTAGCATTATCGCTATTGCTCCCTTCAGCAACTTCCGCATCGGTTTGTCCTTCCAGAAGTTCACTTCCCGGTATTCATACTCCTTACCGCACTTCTTACAAGGTGTTCCTACCTTGGAGGGACCTTCTATCCATGAACATGAAGGACACATCGCTATCCTGTAAATAATCTCACCACTATCTGGTGCATATTCGTCCGTACCTCTAAGCATACGCAGTAACACAGATTTGCCGGATCCGCTTCTACCAAGGAGTCCAAGTGACTCCAGCTCTTTTATCTCCAGACTTACATCCTTCAATGCCTGCTTGCCGTTGAACTCCTTGCTCACATTCCGAACTTCAATGAATGTTCTATCATCCCCCATCGCTCCTTACCTCCTGATTCTAAACTTAAACCGACCATATCTATATACAATCGCATTTTTTTGTATCCCTATCTAAACAATTTTAAGTTTGTTTTACCTTTATAAAAAAACTTTCTATTTTTTCAAAGGCGTTTCTTAAGTATCATTATATCGGGTCTGGGAGCGGCTTTAGAACCCGCAAATTCACGTCTGCAGCGACTGCACAGTTCCCGTACTGTGAGTGTCACGACTTCGTCCGAGCCCGGTAATTTACGTGCATATATAAATTCGGGCTTCACACCCAGCGAGTTACTTATCTCCTCTAAAATTGCATTTATTCGATCCTTGAATACTTCCACATCATCGCGTTTCAAGCCTCTCAGATCTGCCGCAAAACCCACACAGCCACAGACCATCCCGAATAACTTCGCTTCGGGTACGAATATGTTACCCAGGTTCGCTCTTAAATCTTCCTCCAGCTTCTTCCTGCCTCTACTTATCTCCTCTTTCATGCTCTATCTCCCTTTTTGTCCTTTATCTTCAGTACCCTGCTTGTTATATCATCACAGTACCGGCATTCGTTACATATCTTCTTGCAGTTCTGCCATTGTTTTATACAGCCATCCAGTGCCATATTATCCACATAGAACGCATCTCGTAACTCAGACGGGCAATCTAATAGTTCCAGCAGGTTACCATTGTATGAACGCCGTGAATATGCCACCATACACGAGATTATCCATCCTACTGCATTTGCGCGACCCGATATCTTGAAATCCTTTATGCCAATACGTTCGTATTCTGCCAGATCTTCTGGTCTTATCCATGGCGACCTGATGATCTGAGAGGGATCACGGACTCGTATGGATATGCATTTGTCGAAGTAATAATCCCCGAACGTGTTAAGTGGTCGTGTACTTGAGACCGCGGTTATGTGCGAGAAGAGATTAAAATGCGCGTACCGGAACGGGCATTTGTACAGGCAGCCCTCATTCACTATCACCCGGATATTACAGCTAACAGCGTTTATTATCGCCTTTAGAGTGGAGAAATCACGGTTTATATTCGTGTCAACCGTAATACCGTCGGCACCGAGCGCTTCATAGAACTCCGCCCGTTGAGGTGAATCCACATGAGAAACGCAAGATATAACGGTCTCCATGGAGTAGTCTTTCAGAAGCTCGACGAGATACGGCTCTGCTACCGTGACACCGTCCACACCAGCCTTATCGAGCTCGTTGAAATACCACGCGAATAACCTGTAACCCTCAAAGGTGAGATGATAGCCACCCAGGCATGAAGGATTCATCACGATGTTCATCTTTATGCCGTGCTGATGGGCATATTCGGTCTGCTCTCTGATATCGTCGATAAGAGCAGCGTGTAATGTCGCTCTACCGCTACCCATCACCTGTGGTGGACCCGCCATGTAGACTTCATCCACGTCCGCCAGATGATTCGCCTCTTTATACTCTATTATCTCCTTCAAAGCGGAGAAATGTCCTGGATGCGGTATTATCAACCTCATTTGATGACAGTCAGCACCTCCCCCGTCAGGTCATCGCAGTAACCACATTCGTGGCAATGCTTGCTACAGCTCTTCCACTGGGCTATACAGCCGTCAAGCTGTCTATTGTCTATGTAAAACATATAACGCAGCATCTGCGGGCAATCCAGCAGTTCGAGCAGGTTACCATCATACGAACGTCTGGAATACACCAGCATACAATTTATTATCCAGTTAACCGCCTTGGTCCTGCCGGACAATTTGAAGCTATTGATACCGATCGATTCGTATTCGCTCATATCTTCGGGTCTTATCCATGCAGACTTGATTAACTGCGCCGGATCCCGCAGACGGATATTGATGCACTTATCAAAGTAGAAATCAGGAGCGAATAGCGGCGATTTGGGCTGATCCAGGCTACTCAGGTGTGATGCGAGATTGTAATGCGAGTACCGGAACGGGCATCTGTAAAGGCAACCTTCGTTCACTATCACCTTTATCTCACAGTTCACCTCTTTCACCATCGCCTCCAGAAGATCAAAATGGCGATTTATGTTCGTGTCCACAGTTATCACATCTGCACCGAGCTCCTCGAAGAACCGTGCACGCTGTGGCGCATCCACATACGCGAGACAGGATACTATCGTCTTCATGGGGTAATCACGCAGTAACTCCACGAGATATGGCTCTGCCACTATTACACCATCCACACCCGCGTTGTTCAGTGCATCGAAGTACCACTCGAATATCTTGTAACCTTCAAATGTGAGATGGTGACCACCACTGCAGGGCGAATTCAATGCGATATTCATCTTTAAGCGATGTTGGTGTGCATATTCGGTCTGTTCCCTGATTTCATCCAGAAGCGGTGCGTGAAGTACGCCCCGACCACTGCCCATAACTTCAGGCGAACCGCCCATATAGACCTCTTCTACTTCGCTCAACCCGTACGCTTCCTTAGCCGCCACTATCTCTTTCAAAGCCGGGAAATGCCCCGGATGCGGAACCATCAATCGCATTTCTATAAAGAAATAGTTCTATACCTTATATAATTATGTGGGGATGGCTACGGGCAATAAGAAGCGGATACCATGGGACGAATACTGGATGAATATAGTTAGAGATGTAGCAACCCGTTCCACATGTTTGAGACGACAGATAGGTGCGATCGTTGTTAAGAATAACATAATTGTGTCCACGGGCTATAACGGAGCGCCTCGTGGGTTCCCGCACTGTCTGGATGTCGGCTGCAGACGCGATAAATTGAATATTGCATCGGGAGAACGGCATGAGGAATGTATCGGCGTTCATGCTGAGCAGAATGCGCTACTTCAGGCTGGCAGAGATGCCGAAGGCGCTACGTTATACGTGAATGCATACCCATGCAAGATATGTGCCAAGCTGATAATAAACGCGGGTATAAAACGGGTGGTGATATCGGGCGATTATAGCGATAAGGAGGGTCTGGAGTTCATGCGTCAGGCGGGTATAAGACTGGATTTCATATGAGGGAGTGGTGGAGACGTGGTTGAGAAAGTGCGAGTGGGGGAAGTGGAGATAGACCTGGAGGAGGTGGTACCGGAACTTCGCGGCAGTGAGATAAGGGATATCGCCCGTGATATACTCATTGATATGGGCGAACGGCGTTTGAAACAGTGGAAACCCAGGTTGAACATTTATGCTCATGCCGGGGATATTGCGGAATGGGATAATATACTCCTGAATCGGTACTGCATGGTTTATACCACCGGGACCAGCACGTGCAATGATTGCATGCAGGGACCGTGTGGTGGCAAGAATGCCGGTCTGTGTGGTTTACGCATGTCTGACTATCCGGCGAAGAGCAGTCTGCGTGAGGCATGTAAAGGGTTATCCAGACAACTGGCAGCAACAGACGAGCTATTTGGGTTCGCCATCCGGTTATTTGGTCCCGATCGGCGGATAGATATGGGCAGTTCCATCACGTACCCGACGATGAACACATCGATGCTCACGGGTTTTTACATAAGCAATTTACACGATGCCGGCAGGGCATTATCATATGCGCACTCACAGCTGTCAGAACTGCTGTTAAGCGCATACTTCGGTAACGAGAGCGGGCGATTGCTGGAAGAGAAAGCTCTGCATGCGGGCGCACTCACACTTCTCGTTATGGAGATAGCGGAGGTACTGAAGATGTGCTGCTTTGATTTCCTTAATGCGGGTGAACATGCGGCAACTGAATATTCAGATTTCCCACCAGCAGAGATAGAAGCAGGTATGGGCACCGTGGACACAACTAAGCCGGTTGTTCTCTTTATCGGTAATAATTTCCTGCCCGCATGGTTCGCAGTGAAATACCTCCGGGAGACACAGCAGGAGGATAAGATAGAGATCTGCGGCGTTGGTGCGGTCGGACATGACCTGCCACGGTTTTATAACCGTGCAAAAGTACTAACCAGCGGAGTAAAAGCGAGGAAAGCTATCCGTGCCGGTATCGCTGATGTCATTGTGGTCAGCGACCTGTGCCACGAGTTCGATGTGTTTGAGGATGCTGAACGGACAGATACGGTTGTGATTGCCGCGGGCTACACACCGGCAAGGGGTATGCGAGTGATAGACCCCGAGAAAGCAGGGGAACTGGCTGTCAAGCTGGCGATGGAGCATAAACCGAAGAGGAAAAACTGCGTGGTTAGAGCCGAAGATCTGGAACAAGAAGCGGTACGCTGCACTCGTTGTGATAGCTGCTTCAGTGTGTGTCCGGAACGGATCGCGATAAGCGGCGCGATGGCGCAGGCAGTCCAGGGGGATTTTAAACCACTCGCGGAAGTTTACGATAATTGCCTGTTCTGCGCCAGGTGCGAGCATGTGTGTCCGGAAGGGATTCGGATACTCGACCTGATGATAGGTGCGGCATCGCTCACCGGGCGACTAAACGAGGATAGATATCTCATGCGTGCGGGTAGGGGTCCAATGTCCGAGCTGGAATGGCGTGATCTGACGTTTGGCATCATACTTGGCGGTAATGGTCCGGGTATGGTGAATATAATCGGCTGTGGCTCTGCACCAGAACACGAAGTCGCGGATATGGCACGGTATTTCCTGGAACGGAACTATCTCGTCTGTGTATCTGGCTGTGTAGCGGCGGAAGTTGCGAAATACATGAATAAGGATGAACATAAATGCCTGTTTGAGCAGTACATAGCTGCGGGAGTACTGAAGGGGCTGGTTAATTTCGGTGGTTGCAGCGCTATATCACATGTGGCAACTGCGATTTACAGGGGCGCGCTGGTCGGTAGTGGATATACACCGAAGGCTAACTGGACGCAGGTGGTGGATTATCTCTATGCGAGATTGCCGGTGGTGGTGATCCTGTGGGGTGCGGAGACGGAAGATATGTACGCAGTGGCTTCCGGTCTCACGAGGGCGGGAATACCGGTGGTGGTGGGACCGTCGGGCTTCCGATTCGTCAGGTTCATGCTTGGTGACAAATACAACAGGGAGCAGTGGTGGATGTACGATGGCATTACAGGCGAGAAGAAGGAGGTGGAACCATGCCCATTGCATATGCTCATACCCGTTGAGACAAAGGAGGAAGCGATAGCGATGAGTGCCAAATTGCTACATCGGCCACTTGCACTGCGAGATCCGCGTCTGGCAAGTTTAGAAGCGGCAAACGAATCACATATAGAATTCTTTGGTGAGTATCCCGATGATTGGCATCTCTATGTACGGTCAGAACAGGAGCTGCACGTGATGCGGCGTATGGAGCTGTTGCGTAAGCTGGAGCAGGAGCATGGCTGGGAGATCGATGGTATAAGAATAAAGAGGGCAAGGCTCAGGTCCGGGGAACAGGTCGATATGGAAGAGTACAGTAAACGATACGGGATACAGCTGGGCAGGTACTCAACACTTGTGCCTCGCTTGATCACCCGTAACTATGGAGCGCTACCACCACACGAGTAGCAGAGTATCCGCAGAAATCGAAATAGCCGGGGTTACTAATAATCATGTGGGATACCTTTGATATGCAGAATGAGGTGCTCATAGCCATCCAGCTCGGTAAGCCAGCCGTAATTGGCGTCGGATTTCGTATCCAGGTCTTTTATATATGGCTTGATGTCGAGCACGGGAGTGCCATCGAACGCATCCAGACCGGATGTAAATATCTCGTTATTCACAATGCGTTTTATTCGGACTATGCTGAGACCAATGCAATTCGGTCGCACGGGTGACCTGCTTGCAAATAGCCCCACTTCGGCTCCTCCCGCCCATGGAGGGCATACAACCATCTCCAGCCCCCGCTTTACACGGTGTGTGTAGTAAATGACATAGATATACCTGAATTTTGCGAGTTTATCGAGCCCCCGGGCGTATTTCGGTGCCAGGACGATCCGGAAATCACCATCGGCTTCATCCACTGGCTGGTACGGCGCGTTATCACTGTAGGGGCTCCGGATAATACCTATCGGCTTCAATTCAAACCGCATTTCTGTACACTGCATTTCATGATGCATTTTCGTTTGCTCGTCCGGTACAGGTCCTGATACGGTTTTCGTGTCTATCCTCTTATTTGCTGATTCGATATGCCTGTTCGCTTCTTTCAACAGTTCTGTCGTCGCCCGTAATTCAGCCGCTACAGCCTTGAGCCCCAGTGACTCTGCCACCTTTCGCCATTTCTCATTATCACGAATCCGCTCATTATTGTGTGTGATCCAGTAAGGCATCAATCTGCGCAACTTCTCAATCGCCTGATCCTCGGTCATCAATGTATATATTCCTTCTTTCTCAATATATAATCCGTCGCGGGTGTTTTTCTAACATTAACTCCGTCAACCATAGGGAACATATAACCATCAACTCTGAGATAACACATGCTTCGGGCAAATAAAAACCTGCTGTGTTGTGCTGTGTTGCATAACTCACGCAAAATAGTAGCATACGCCTTTAAAAGCATAACAAAGCGTTGTAATAGCTTCTTCTGAGTTTATACCAATAAGCGCTCACCCACCTCTAATTAGCAAAAGGTGGAAGGAATAGCAGTTTTTCAAATAATTATGCAACACAGCACATTTGTTTCTGGTATGGGAAAGCCAAAGAAGAGAATCTCTCCGCGGGTCACCAACCGTGTAAACCGGGACTTCGAGAGGCTTATCCTCCTGTCCATAATCCGTGCAGTGAGGACAGCAGGCGCACCATGGGAACGCAATTCAGTCGGTCGTCCATGCCGGGATCCACAAATCATCGCCGTCTGTGTCTTCATGAAAGTATCTTTCAAGGCTTGTTACCCTTCAAATGAGGCGAGAGGACATGGACGTCGCAGTGAACAGCTCAGGATTCCGTCTTAGAACGAGCAGTAAGTGGTTTGACACCAGAATAAAGCGCAAATTCGAAAAGAAATATCATATCAAGTCCCACATTGTTATTGGCGTTGATACGGGTGTAATCTGGAATTTCACAATAACAAACTGGAAAGGCACCGATGCAAAGCAATTCAAACAAAAAGGTGTCCAATATCAAAAGGGTGCTTTATATTGAAAAGGCAAAGGAGCTGGGAAATCATCTCTGGGTGAGCTGCCAGAAATTCCTGACTGGCACTCGCAGGAAAACTCAAAATACCTCGGTTAGTGTATATGCTCTTCCATATGAAATGGTTTACACCGACGTTATAACACAGTGTTACCTCAATCCATTGTTGACTTCGAGATGAAGCCATCAAACCCTGAGCTTGAGCGGCAGGCGACCGACAGGATCTCATTTCCTATTAAAGGAATAACCGCATCGGTCCACGATTCGTAAAAGATATATCCAGCGAATAAATTGTTTATCGGGATAAATGTAAGATTTTTT
>JAODGH010000007.1 GCA_025464325.1 Methanosarcinales archaeon
ATTAACGATTGCATGTAAAGGCTATACAGAGCTGTCCTGAAAAACGGTTTTTCCGGAAATATCTGCAGACACATTTTAATACAGGCACATCCTTTAATTGTTATATAGTACAGGACATCAGAAATGACGCTGGCTGATAAGTTTGAAGAACTGAATAAGCGAGGCGAGCGGGCGCTGATTGGATTTATCACTGCGGGTTATCCCGGTATCGATACGACCGTTGATATTGCAGATGCACTGATCCGTGGCGGTGTGGACATTCTGGAGCTCGGGTTGCCTTTCTCGGATCCCATCGCCGATGGTGTCACGATACAACGTGCAAGTGAGAGCAGTTTGCGTGCCGGAATGAATCCGGATGTTTATTTCGATGTTGCTGCCAGGATAAAGGGTGCGGATAAAGTATGCCTCACCTACTACAATCTCATCTTGCAACGAGGTCTGGACCGATTCGTTACCGATTGTGTAAGTGCGGGCATAAGTGGTATCATAGTACCCGACCTGCCGGTTGAAGAGTCAGAACCACTACAGTCGGTATGCAATAGGTATGAGACCGATTTGATATACCTCATAGCACCCACAACCACAGATAAGCGAATGGCTCGTATTCTCGATTCCGCCTCTGGTTTCATCTATGTCGTCTCTTTGCTCGGTGTGACCGGTGCGAGGGACAGGCTCTCTGATGTAATCGAACCACTGATATCTCGAATAAGGCGCCAGGAGGCTGCAATGAACGTCAATGTACCACTCGCGGTAGGTTTCGGCATCTCCAGACCCGAACATGTGAAATCTGTATGCCAATTCGCCGATGGTGCGATTGTTGGCAGTGCGATAATAAAATT
The DNA here is from genome assembly GCA_025464325.1 of Methanosarcinales archaeon. GTDB lineage: Archaea > Halobacteriota > Syntropharchaeia > Alkanophagales > Methanospirareceae > G60ANME1. Next base: position 840 of record JAODGH010000007.1, read on the forward strand.
GATCGAAGAGGGTGGTCCCAGCCTTATAAACCGAGTGGAGGATTTTGCACGGTCTTTAAAAGCCGCCACCAGATAGATGCCAGGTGTTGATTGGCTCATGCTGTCATGCATCTCGCGAAATTAATGATCAAAGCGAGCTCTTCAGTTCATCAATGGCTGCCAGCGCCTTACGCCCCAATTCCGTCAGGCGATACACAAGGAACTTACCTCGCTTATCATAATCGACCAGTTTCGCATCCTTTAATTGTTTCAGATGGTACGACATGAGTGGGTATTTCAGATCGGTCAAATCGATAAAAACGCATACACATAGATCACTGACATTCAGCGCCTTCAGTATCCCTATTCGTAACGGATCAGAGAGGGCTTTGAAAATAAGAGCAACATCTGTCACATCCTCTTTCATGAGCTGCCTTAATTCTTCGATAGTTTCCGCGGATATATCGTAAGAAGGTGATATATCGGTCATACCGTCACCTCTAATTGAGTGTTTAGCCCAGTTTACCCGCATGGGCTCTCACTTTCATCCTCATTCGTCTGTGTATCTCTATTATCTCATCCAGCTTGCCATCATCTATGTTATGAAAATACGGGAGTGTTATCATCCTGCTATTGATATAATCCCTGAGCTCGGCGCTGATGCAATCATCAGGTATCTCTCGCGGGTTGTTCTCGAAATCTCTACGGTTCGCTGACCATACCTCCACCACGTCCTTCACCCGTGCATTACCACCGCATGCAAATGCATCACAGAGTATGAGTAGAAAAGAGATATCCATGGATGCAAGCCCCACACTGGCGTAAGGTACCGAATACTCATTGCCATTGAATACGACCGCTAAACCACCCTCCTCCTTCACCAGTTTCAACATCTTATAATCGGTTATACTATCACCAACCGCGATGGCATCACTGAACGTCAGTCCCCTATCGTGCAAAATCGACTGTATCGCTTCCGCCTTCTTCGCGCCACCTACCACCTGTATCTTCTCAAGTGGATTGAACCCGATGGCAGGTAACTCACGGAAAAAGAAATCGTCCATTATTGAAATGAGTTCATCCTCGGTGTGGCTCTTCCTCATCGCCTCTTCTATTCGTCGCGTCGCTTCGATTATCTCTTTCTTCATCGTGGCGTCCGGCACCAAATGATCGAAATTAAGCTCTGTACATACAATATTGGCATGTTCCACGCCCAATTTGTGCCCTATGTTGTGTGCATGCTGCTCATAACTGGTCGAGATGATGTATATATCCCAGCCCCGTGCACGTAACCGCTCGAATAGGTATTTCGTACCTTCTACAAGCGTTGCCTGCTCCGATACGCGTCTTATATCTGATTCCGTTATACCATGCAGTAATAGAAACGGTATTATCAATGCGAGGGTATCGCCGGGTTCATAGCCTTCTCGTCCTTCAAGCGTCAATATGTCATCGTATCGGCTTATCGTCTCAAACAGGGCTGCACCTTCTTCGCCTATCAGTTTCATCACCTCATATGCATTGTCCTGCGGTGATAGCGGTCCTTCGAGGTCAAAGAAGATTATCATATCCTCTGCATTCTGAAAAGAGCAACTTGCAGAATTTAAAATTATGCCCCGCATCAATCATTAACTAACCGCTATTTCATAAGAAGTATCAATCATCAAACTGCTTCCCCGGGTTATTGTAGCCGGTAACACCATCGCCATCGCCATCGCCATCGCAATTGGCGCTTATTTTTATTCCAGAAAATCTCTTATTTAAATTATACTATAATATACCGCATAAGTGAAGAAGCAAGGAGAGTAGTGAGAGATGACGGACAAGGAGGAAGAAATCGTTTTACGTATCACGATCCCGGAAGGTGTGGAAGTAACAATCGATGGTCGTAATGTAAAGGTCAAGGGACCCAGGGGCGAGTTAGAGCGCGAATTATGGCATCCAGGACTTCGAATAGAGAAGACTGATGGCGAAGTGATCATCAGAAGTGAGACAGTGCGTAAGAAGCTAAAAGCAATCGCAGGTACATTTGCTTCTCATATCAATAATATGATCATTGGTGTGAGTAAGGGTTTCTTTTATCGATTGAAAGCGGTCCATGCTCATTTCCCCATGCAGATTAGCATATCCAAAGACGGTAAGAGTGTTGTAATTTCAAACTTCCTGGGCGAACGGAAGCCACGAGTGGCGAAGCTCATGGATGGCGTGAAGGTTGAGCTTAGAGGTTCCGAGATACTGGTTACGGGCATAAACAAAGAAGCGGTGGGTCAGAGTGCGGCTAATATCGAACAGACAACACGGATCAAAGGTTACGATCCCAGGGTGTTCCAGGATGGTATCTATCTTGTGGAGAAGGGTATAGGATCAGGATAGGGACGGTAGATATGCCTGATATAATAGAGGGTGTGAGCCCAACCCGTATGGAATTGCTCCGGTTAAGTCGGAGGGAGAAGTTAGCGGAGAAGGGGCATGATCTGCTCAGAGAGAAGCGAGATGCACTTATCGGAGAATTTCTGGATGTGATAGGGGAAGTACGGGATATGCGGAAAGAAGTAGAAGCGAAATTGAACGAAGCTTTTGAGTTCCTGATAATCGCGGAGGCGCTGATCGGTGTGGAACAGGTGCGACAGCTCTCTATGACCGCCATGCGTGATATATCTCTGGACTCTTCCATAAGAAGCATAATGGGCGTACAGGTACCCATCCTGGAACTCTCGGGCGAACCTGTGAGGAAACTCAACGAGCGTGGCTACAGCCTGTTCGATTCCTCTGCCGCGCTGGACCGGTGTGCAAGAAGCTTTGAAGAGGCATTAGAGCTGATAATCAAGCTGGGCGAAGTAGAAGAAGCGGTACGAAAACTCGCAATTGAAGTAGAGAAGACGAAGAGACGAGTTAATGCGCTGGAGTATATCATGATCCCCCGGTTAAAAGCGACCCGGAAGTACATCAGGATGCGGCTCGAGGAGATGGAACGTGAGAATTTCACGCGGTTGAAGAAGATAAAAGCTATGCTGGAACGCAGAAGTGAAACGGAATGAAGAGCTATGCTGGATAATTTGAGTAGTGCGTTGAAGAAGTCGGTCAAGAAGATAGTAGCGTCAAAGCGGATAGATAAGCGAACAGTTGATGAACTGGTTAAGGATCTCCAGCGAGCGTTGATTCAGGCGGATGTCAGGATTTCACTCGTAAAAGAGCTCTCGAATCGTGTGCGAGAGCGAGCTCTGACGGAGAAACTGGTTCTGAACCCACGAGAACATGTTATCAAGATACTCTATGAAGAATTGATAGGCATTCTGGGCAAAAGCGTGGATATACCGCTGGTGCCGCAGAAGATAATGATGGTTGGTCTGAACGGTTCGGGTAAGACCTCATCGTGTGCCAAATTAGCGCGTTATTTCCAGAAGAAGGGCTTGAAACCCGCGGTCATTTGTGCCGATATTTACAGACCTGCCGCATCCGATCAGTTAAAACAGCTCTGTGCCCGGATCAATGTGCCGTTCTTTGATAGCAATTCCTGCGGGCAGAAGGATGTGATTGAGATAGTGAAAGCGGGAGTAAAGGAGTTCTCAAGATACGATGTCCTGATAATAGATACTGCGGGTCGACACGCACTCGAATCAGATATGATAGATGAGATAAGGCGTATAGGTGCAGAGATAAACCCGGAGCAGCGACTCCTTGTACTCGATGCCAGTATCGGGCAACAGGCATCGGTACAGGCGAAGGCATTTGACGAGGCGATTGGCATAACCGGTATAATAATAACCAAGATGGATGGTACAGCGAAGGGTGGTGGTGCGCTATCCGCCGTTGCGGAAACGGATTCAGGCATTGCGTTCCTCGGTACGGGCGAGAGAGTGGAGGATTTCGAACGATTTGAACCCGACAGGTTCGTGTCTCGATTGCTCGGTATGGGGGATATAAAGAGCCTGATAGAGATAGCAGATGAGAGTCTGGACAAAGATGAGATAGAAACCACATTGAAGGGTAAATTCACCCTGAACGACCTCTACGCACAGTTAGAGGCGCTTCGTAAGATGGGACCTTTCAAGAAATTGATGCAGATGCTACCGCTTGGCGGGATGGATCTGAACATCGACGATAACGTTTACCAGGTAACCGAGGACAAGTTGAAGCGATTCAGGGTGATTATGGATTCTATGACGCAGGAGGAACGTAACGAGCCGAAAATAATCGATGGTTCGAGACTGAGGCGGATAGCAATAGGCGCAGGTGCATCAACCGCGGAGGTGAATGAACTATTAAAATACCACCGGATGATGCAGAAACTACTGAAGAGTCTCTCTTCTGGACGTGGCAGGGGCAAAATCCCGATGTTGCGTGGTATGCCCCTGAAGATGATGAAGAACCTTAAGTGATGACGACCTTAAAATGGCTATTGATTCTCTGCTGCGTGTATTTGTGGACGATTGGCGTTTATTGCGAAAGATAGTGGAGCATATCGCAGCGATCGGTGTGTCCCCCAACACATTATCAATAGTATCTTTATTATTTGCTGCACTTGCCGGTTTGTTTTTCTCACTTGCGGATCCGGGGCTACTGTTGCCTGCCGGTTTTTTCGTAGCCATGAACGCAATTCTGGACACCGCTGATGGCGTTCTCGCCCGTATGGTTGGCAAAGCGAGCAAAAAAGGCGATTTCCTCGATCATGTGGTTGACCGGTACGCCGATATGTTCATTATCGGTGGTATAATATTCGGACATTATGTACGCTGGGAGGTGGGGCTGGTAGCGATTATTGGCGTTCTTCTCACATCTTATATGGGCACACAGGCACAGGCAGTAGGACTCGGCAGGATGTACAGTGGCATGATTGGCAGAGCGGATCGCCTGTTACTTGTAATTGCTGCTGCGATACTCACGTGGCTGTATCCGTACCCTGTCTGGGGCTTATCGTTCCTCGGCTGGTGCATGCTCATCTTTGCGGTACTCTGCAATGTCACTGCGTTACAGCGGTTCTTTTATGTATGGAAGCACCTATAAGCTCACCAGGTCCCGTATCACTGCCATTGCCTGCCGCAGCATATTGATATTCGCAGCATAGGATATTCGTACGTGATCCCTGCCACAGGTGCCGAAAGCCGAACCAGGGGTAACAATAACGCCCCGCTGCCTGAGCTGCTCTACAAATTCAAATTCGTCATCAACCCCCGGGAAGATATAAAATGCCCCTTTTGGTACCGGGAATTGGAAACCCAACCTGTGAAGTTCCGAAACGAGATAATCCCTTCGCTCTTTAAATGCAGTACGCATCTCGGTCACGCAATCCTGAGGACCCGTAATGGCGGCAAGTGCTGCTCTCTGTGATATTGACGACGCACATGCCTGTATATACTGGTGCACCTTCAGCATCGACTCTACGTATTCTTCACCTGCAGTCACATAGCCCAGTCTGAACCCGGTCATTGCGTACGTCTTGGATACCGCATTAACAGTGATGACATCATCATAGAATCTTGCGGGACTTATATGTTCCGCGCCATCATATACGAGATACTCGTAGACCTCGTCCGATATGATGACCATGTTATGGTCCGATGCAAGTTCTGTAATGGCTTTTATACTGCTTCGTGTCTCCACCGCGCCGGTAGGATTCGCAGGAGAATTTAAGATGAGCGCTTTCGTCCTGCTTGTGATTCGCTCATTTAATTCATCTATCGAGATCGTATAATCATCGTTCAGCGGTATGCCCACCGGTATCGCATCGGCTAACCTTACCAGAGGTGGATATGATACAAAACCCGGATTCGGGATCAGTACTTCATCACCATGCTCCACCACTGAAAGAATAGCGATATGCAGCGCTTCACTCGCGCCTGAAGTGACTATCACTTCATCAGGACAGACATCTAAGCCGTTTACTGAGTGGAACTTCTCACTGATCGCTTCTCGCAGTTCCGGTATGCCCTTATTGTACGTGTAACCCGTGAAACCCGAATTGAGTGCCTGAACGGCTGCGGCTTTTATGTGGTCCGGTGTATCGAAATCGGGTTCACCAAGACCAAGATTGATGACCTTAGAGCCAGAAGCGGCTTCAAATGCGCGTCTGATGCCCGATATCTCTATCTTCTCAATCCGTGATGAAATTCTTTTCGTCATCTTTTAAACTCATTTATGGAACAGAATAGAAAAGACTTTTCTATATGTGCGTCGATATGTGAGAGATGTTACACTTATAACCGCCTATATTATTAAAAAAATTTTCGACATACGAAATATTTATTTAAATGTATCATCCATTTTTTTCTAAAGGTTTTAATAATGTGGTAATGGTCACTAAATTAGTCACCGGGTTGAGCAAAGGAAGTAACGGTGCGTTGGCTGCTAAGGATGCCACTCGACGTGCACGGTCCAGACTGGGTACTGATGCCGTTACGGTCTCCTTTGTTTATTCCTCACCGGTATATGAGTTCCGTGAAGTTGTTGACATGGTAAGAGCGGAGACGGGCAATGCACCATTGATCGGTGCCACTTCCGCGGGTGAATTCACAGAGGAGGGTGTTTATAAAGAGAGTGTTGTGGTTGGTTTACTCGCTTCTGATGATATAAGGGTCTTTACCGCTATGGCGGAAGGAGTTGGACGCGATCCGGAGACAGCGATGCGTAATGTTGTATCGAAGCTACCACATAAGGTGGACGGTTATCCCTGCCTGACGAGTATACTTCTCGTTGATGGATTGTCAGGTGTTGGCGAAGAGGTAACTCTACTGGCGCAGTATCTCTTCAATAAAGAGATGAAGATCGTCGGTGGCATGGCCGGGGATGATTTCCGGATGGAGAAGACCTTCGTTGCGGTCAACGATAAAGTTAGTTCTGATGCGGTTGGAGTATGCCTTCTCGCGTCAAAGATGCCGCTGTTTACCTGCGTGAAACATGGTCATACGCCACTAAGTGATGCTTTGAGAGCGACACGAGCCGAAGGTAACATCCTCTATGAGATAAATAATCAACCGGCGTGGAGTGTATGGAAGGCTAAAACCGCGGAGGTAGCCAAGAAGAGGGGTATAGACGTAAACGCGCTCAAAACACGGGCAGAGATCGCGCGATTCCTCACCAATTACCCGCTTGGGCTGGCAACGGAGAATGAAGGCGAGTACAAGATAAGATGGCCATCTGATATCATTGCAAATGGAGCGTTAAAATTCTCCTGTGGTATCGCAGAGGGTGTAGTATTCCGTATCATGGATGGCACCAATTTAGAATCTCATATCGAAACGATAAAAGATGCGACGATGATTGCAATGGAAGAAGCGAAAAACGCGGGCTATGCCAGATTCGCGGGTCTAATCGTTTTTGATTGTGCGGTGCGGCAATTGGTGCTTGGCGATAGGTTTGAGGAATGTATCAGCAGTGTCAAGAGTGTACTACCGGACGTACCCATTCTGGGCTGGGAGACCTATGGAGAGATAAGGCTGGAACCCGGACAGTTCAGCGGGTTCCATAATACAACCTCGGTGGTTTTATTATTGCCTGCAACAGAGAGGTGAGAAGATGAATACCCGGAAGGAGGATATAATAAAGGCTTTTGCTCAGAGTATAGGCATAGATATGGCTAAAGAATTAATAACAAAGAAGATAAAGACCGCTGCGCTGGAAGACAAAGATGAGTACTGTGAGGAGGAGGTGGCGCGGATATGTGGCGAATTGATAAAGGAGGGCGGTTTAATCAGGATAATTGCACAGACTTATCTGGTTCATTTAGAACGGAAGATGCGGAAACAGATAGAAGAGGCGTATCAACTCAGGGAGGCTTTCTTGAAAGAGACCACACACAGGATATTCACTCCCGTGTCTATCATCGGTGGTTATACCGAGCTCCTCCTGGAGGCAGATAACCTCAATGAGAGCCAGCGTGAGATGTTGAAGATGATACGTACCCAGAACGAGGAGATACAGAGGCTGGTAAATGAGGTACTGAACAAAGAGACGAGTGGAAATAAAAAGTATTTTTATTGAAGAAAAAAGGATGGAGCAATTCAACATATTACTGGTGGATGATGAGGAGGCAATGCATAGGCTGTTATCCCTGTTCATGGCGAGGGCGGGGTACAGATGCAACCTTCATTCTGCATATAATGGTAAAACCGGGGTTGAGATGTATAATAAACTCTTAGAAAGTGGTAAGCGCCCCCATATCGTGCTCATGGACCTGCGTATGCCCGGGATGGACGGTGTAGAAGCGACAGAGAAGATATTAGAGATCGATCCGGATGCAGATATCTACCTCTTCACCGCCTATGCGAAGACAGAAATAGAGAAGGAAGCACTCAAGCATGGTGCAAAAGGTACTATAAACAAAACTGCTGATTGGAATAAGATGGTTGAGAGGATTGTGGATATACTGCGGTCAAAAGTCGATCGTTCACATAAATAACCTGCTCTGGCCTGGATCGTTCAACGCAATCACGGATTTTATATACCATTCGATCCCGGTCCAGTTGTTCACCCTCTCTCGTGCTTCCAGTATGAAATAGATCCTGTCACCCCGTATCCCGGTATCAGCTTCCACGTCCATATCGTGCCCCACGCACACGCTCTGGTCGCAGAAGAACTGACATTTACTGTCATAGAAGTAAAAACACCGGAATCGTGGCTTCGTCAAGCCAAGAGTCTTACCCCTACCTGTACCGGTATGCAGGAATTCACCACTTTCTGCAACCCGTTCGACGGCTCGCCGCTGCTCTTCTATGCCCTCTATCATCCGTAATCGCGTTTCGCCACGTATCTTCACACTCTCGGGTCGCCTATCATCTATCGGGAAGAACTCCTCAACTTCCACTTCTATCACGTCCCAGCGCTCAAATTGGGCATGTAACGGGTATATCCGCTTCAACTGATGATACTCATCAGCCACTATTGCTTGCTCTTTATCGCGATGGAGTACGATCAACTGCAATTTAGCGGGTAGAAGCTCATCAAATTTGCCGGACTCGAACCAGCTTCGTAATGCCCACAGTGTCCTGCCACCTGATTTGAACCGTACGAGCCCGATATCGCCCTGTAGCTTCTGGACGTATACGTGGTACGGTGCTCGCTGCGTCAGTGTACGCGAACTGGCTCTTATCTCGGTCCATGGTACAGGTCTATCTTTCGCTTTCAATATCCGCGCTATCTCGTTTTTGAATCGCTCGTACGTCATTCAGCCCCGTCTGACCTCCTTACGCTGCGCCATGCGATAGCCGCAGACAACGCTTATATAGCCACAGAGTCGCTTATCCAGTGCCTCACTGCCAGTATCAACCACCAAAAACGGTGTCTCAGATAGCTTCTGCGGTGTTGCCAGCACGATTATATTATCTATGCCCACACGTTCGATCACCTCTGCACTTATCTGCTGATTGCCTCTACCGAATATGAAGCCCTGCGCACCGATCGGACTCACCATTATCTTCACCTTATCCTCTTTCGCGATCAGTTGCAGCAATTGTCGCTCTGTCAGGTCTTTACCAACGAGTCTGCCATTTTTGACCGCATCAACACCGAGCAGTGTCTTCTCTTTACCGAGGTGCATCATTTCTGCAATCTTATAAATGGTGGTGCCCGCACCCATGATGTAAAGTTCATCCCGTGACATGAACTCGCAAGCAAATCGAGCAATATCCTCCTTCGCCTGCTCTTCACTGACACTCTGTATAACACTCTTGCCTGGCTGTACCAGAACCGGTACGTATGGCGTACGGGCGTACCCAAATATCTTCATTCGTAGTTCATTACGTCTGTAAGCGTCTTCATCAGTATCCATTATCTCAGCGTCACGCAATTCCGTCTCACCACGGCAGAATAGTTCCACTATCCGTGCAGCACTTCGAGGTGTTATCGCAAATACCGCGGAATGCATCTTCACACCTGCGGGGATACCCAAAATCGGGACTTTATTACCCACTACGCTGAAAACGTCACGCGCTGTACCATCACCGCCACAGAATAGCAGCAGGTCTATCGACTCCTCAAGGAATATCTCACACGCTTGTTTCGTATCCTCGCACGTACTTCTCCCCTGATGGTTGTATACAACCTCATAACGCTGTTTATCGAGCACTTCTTCGCCCATATCGCCGCCACAGGTGATTATCACCGTCGTAGGGTCGAGATTCAGTTCCTTCATACATAATCTTGCTCTATTACACGCAACGGGACTCGCACCCAGTTTCAACGCCTCTTCTACCAGCCCATCTGTACCTTTAAGAGCGACCGAACCACCCATTCCAGCTACGGGGTTGACCAGAAAGCCGATCTTCATCTCCTGCGCCTGTGATGCAATAGAAACAGTACGAGTGCAAGGCTAAAAGCCAGAAGTACCGCCGGTACGCAGTAACCGCGGGTCTCTGGATTCTGTGCTGATGCAGGTGATGCAACGGGTTCCACACCCATCATGACATTAGAAACATCAATAGCGAAATCGGCAGCACATTCTGGTCCCCTGGCTGTTACTATATTGCCTGAGACGACCACATCTCCGCCCGTATACCTGCATCCGTTCTTTATCATCTCATCTTTCGCTGTGGGGTATGCCGTACACTCCCTGCCCTTGAGAATACCCGCACGTGCCAGTACTACCGGTGAGAGACAAATAGCCGCAACCGTCCTGTTGGCTGCATATGCAGTCCGGACCATTGCTATCAGCTTCGAGTTGTTCCACAGGTAGTGCATCGAGCCGGCACCACCCACAATAACGATGGCATCATAACCCGAGATGTTCACATCATCAAGGGAAAGGTTCACTTTCGTTTCCTCGTGTCCGGACATGCTTCTTGCAATGCCACGATGTGTACTTGCTACATCCACCTTCGCTCCAAGTTCAAGGAATATGCCCCGGGGCACCGATAGCTCCTCTTCTTTATATCCATCCGGAGCAATCACCATCAATACGCGCCTGCCCTCAAGCTCCTTTGCTCCTGATACGAACGTGGCTGAAGAGACGAACGTGGCTGAAGAGACGAGAAGTACCATCAATACGATCGTAATTGATCTTATCACATCCATATCAATTCGCAGCACGATATTTCGGATGGTACTTCTTTATTATGTGCTCGTCAATTCGCTTGAGTTCTCCTTCCGGTAGTGTAGCCAGTAGCTCCCAGCCGAGATCAAGTGTTTCCTCTATACTCCGATCCTCGTTCTGAGCCTGTGTGACGAACCGTTTCTCAAACACATCTGCGAACTCCAGATATTTCCGATCCCTGCTTGTCAGCGCTTCTTCGCCCACCACTGCCACCAGGTCACGCATGTCTCTACCCTCCGCATAGCCCGCATATAGCTGGTTCGACACACCCGCATGGTCTTCACGGGTGCGTCCGGGTCCTATACCCTCATCCATCAATCTCGATAATGATGGTAACACATCCACAGGTGGATATATACCACGTCTGTGCAGGTCACGCGATAGTACGAACTGTCCCTCGGTTATGTATCCCGTTAGATCCGGTATCGGATGTGTGATATCGTCATCCGGCATACTGAGGATAGGTATCTGAGTGATGGACCCCTTCCGCCCTTTTATCCTGCCCGCTCGTTCATAAATCGTGGATAGATCGGTATACATGTAGCCAGGATAACCCCGTCTGCCCGGCACCTCCTCCCGTGCCGCCGAGATCTCCCTCAATGCTTCACAGTAGTTCGTCATGTCCGTCAATATCACCAGAATATGCATATCATATTCATAAGCAAGGAACTCTGCAGTGGTCAGTGCCATCCGTGGTGTTATTACACGCTCAATTGCAGGATCGTCCGCGAGATTGATAAACGCGACTATTCGTTCAATTGCACCCGTACGTTCGAAATCACGCATGAAGAACGAAGCCTCCTCATGGGTGATACCCATCGCAGCAAATACAACGGAGAACGTTTCTCCTGTAGTCAGTACTTTCGCCTGCCTCGCTATCTGAGCGGCGAGTGCGTTATGCGGCATACCAGCACCCGAGAATATCGGTAATTTCTGACCTCGCACAAGTGTGTTCATACCATCAATGGTGGAAATACCGGTCTGTATAAACTCACGTGGATAATCCCGGGCAGATGGATTTATTGCAGCACCGATGATTGACAATCGATCTTCTGCTATTATCTCCGGTCCACCATCTCGCGGATTGCCCAATCCATCAAAGAACCGCCCAACCATATCCTGCGATACGCTCACCCGCATTATGTCACCCGTGAACCGTACTCGTGTCCTTGAAGTGTCAATACCAGACGTACCTTCGAAGACCTGAACCACAGCGAGCCCCTTACTCGCTTCCAGAACCTGTCCGGTCTTCTCCTCGCCCTCCGGCGTTACTATCTTCACCACTTCACCGTACGAAACTCCTTCCACTCCTTCCACCACAATTAGAGGTCCCGCAGCCTCCTTTATCGTGGTGTATTCCCTCGCTGATATATCTACCGCCATCTCATCCTCCTATACCAATAAACCAATCATCATAATTTATAGTTCACTTCACTGAGCCGCTTTGCTCCTCAATTCCGCGAATTCATCCTTCATCGCACGCATTATCTCTTCGTACTTCGCCCTGAATTCTTCGTTCTTTATGTACTTCATACGCGCTATCACATCCTTGATCCGCATTGTCTCCAGTTTCTCTATGCTTATGCCTCCCTCTATCGCTTCCTTCGCATTATCGTACCACTGGAGTATCACTTTCGCCATCAGATACTGCTTCTCCAGCGGGCAATATGAATCCACCTCGTGATATGCATTCTGCTGCAGGAAATCTTCCCTTATCATTCTCGCCACTTCCAGCGTACCACGCTCGGCTGGAGGCAGCGCATCCGCACCAACGAGCTGTACTATCTCCTGCAGTTCCGCCTCCTTCTGTAATAAGCTCATCATCTCCTCACGCTGATCCATGAAATCCGGTCCCGCATGCGTATTGAACCACTCACTCAGGTACCCGATGTAAAGCGAATAGCTTCGTAGCCAGCTTATAGCAGGGAAATGCCTACGATCTGCCAGAGAAGAATCGAGTGCCCAGAAATCGCCAACCACCCGGAGCGTATTCTGTGTTACGGGTTCGGAGAAATCGCCGCCCGGTGGTGATACCGCACCTACCACCGTGACAGATCCTATCCGCGCTTCATCAGAGCCCAGAGTTCTTACACGACCCGCACGCTCGTAGAAATCCGACAATCGTGCTGCGAGATATGCGGGATATCCCTCTTCTCCCGGCATCTCTTCCAGTCTGCCCGAGATCTCACGCAATGCTTCCGCCCATCTCGATGTGGAATCTGCCTGTATCGCAACGTCATAGCCCATATCACGGTAATATTCCGCGATGGTTATACCGGTATATATAGAAGCTTCCCTGGCTGCTACCGGCATATTTGAGGTATTTGCAATGAGTGTGGATCGTTCCATAAGCGTCTCACCGGTATGAGGATCTATAAGCTTGGGGAAGTCTTCCAGCACTTCCGTCATCTCATTACCGCGTTCACCACAACCGATATAAACAATTACCTGAGAATCAGCCCAACGTGCTAATTGATGCTGCATAACTGTTTTACCGGTACCGAACCCGCCAGGTATCGCACCTGTACCACCTTTGGCTATCGGGAAGAACGTGTCATTTATGCGCTGCCCGGTGAGCAGAGGCACATCCGGGTCCAGTTTCTCACGGTATGGACGACCTTTCCTCACCGGCCATCTCTGCATCATCCTCAATTCCAGCTCGCCTTTAGCCGTCTCCACACGCCCTATTGTCTCTTCAACATTGAATTCACCCTCTTTCAGCTCCAATAGTTTGCCTTCGACATTCGGAGGCACCAGAATCCTGTGCTCTATCACTTTCGTCTCCTGAACCGTGCCCAGTACATCACCACCCTGTATATCCTTTCCTTCCTCTGCTACCGGTGTGAACTTCCATTTCCTGGTACGGTCGAGTGCCTCCACATACACGCCCCTCGTGATATAATCACCGACTTTCTCCCTTATCGCTTCGAGAGGACGCTGCACACCATCATAAAAGTTCTTCAAAATCCCGGGTCCGAGCTCAACAGATAACGGAAAACCGGTTCTTATCACCGGCTCGCCCGGTTTCAAACCCGTTGTATCCTCATACACCTGAATATATGCAAGATCGCCATCCAGCCGTATCGTCTCACCCAGCACACCCTCCTCTCCTACTTTTATCACCTCGTACATCTCACAACCACGCATCTTATCAGCAACAACCAGAGGACCTGCAATCTTTACTATTGTACCCTCTTCTACCATTTCGCCTCTCCTTCCTCCTTCTTTAAGTAATTTACAATCTTCTCTTTTATATCTTTTATTCGCTCTATCGCTTCACCGCCTTTATCCACGGGCGCCATCCCCGCCATATCCGCTTCTATCAATCGCCCATCATAGGGTATTACACCCAGTAGCGGTATATTCAGCTCGTCCAGACGCATACTTATCGTATTTACCACATCAGAATTCGTTGCTTTGTTTATCACACCAGCGATACGGCTTATTCCAATATCCTCACCAAGTTTCTTTATTCGCCTGACGGTATCGACAGACCTCATCCCAGGTTCCACAACCGTCAACATCAGGTCCACACCTCTTGCGGTACCACGCCCGAGATGTTCTATGCCTGCCTCCATGTCCATTATGACCATGCTCTCCCGGAATATAACATGCCGTAGCAGAGCCCGTAGAAACGCACTCTCGGGACATATACAGCCACTGCCTCCCCGTTCCACCGTGCCCATCACTACCAGAGTCACACCGTCTGGTCCTGCAGCACCGTACCGCTCAATTATATCATCCACCCGGGGATTCAGTCGGTATACGCCGGTGTCGGAATACGCGCCCGTTCGTTCATATATGAGTTCTTTTAGTTCGGACACGGGTGCCGGGTTATCACGTATGCCGAGCGCAAATTTGAGATTCATGGCAGGATCCGCATCTATCGCAATTACCCTGTTACCGTCTCTCGCAAAGAGCCGGGCAAGTGTCCCCGCAATCGTAGTCTTACCCACCCCGCCCTTGCCACTGACTGCGATCTTTAGTTTCCCTGCTTGCGTCATTTAATACGCTTCACCACTACATTCAGGTTTTCCCAGTCTTTTTTTGTTCCTTTCAACGCGGATATCGCACCTGAGAGGGCATTACCTATTATCTGCTGTACAAAGTCATTTAGTTCTAACTCTTCTCCATCTATTCGTATCTCAACCACTATCCCGCTCATAACAATAGATTTATTGCATTTCCATAATTATTTACGTATGATGAAACTGGGAGTCACTGCATATTTCAGCGCAGCACATTCATTGCCACGATATCCCGGTAAATGCAGAAATCTACACGGTCATACGTATAAAGTAGAGATAACGGTAGAAGGTGAGAAGAAACCGGACACGGAATGTGTTGCGGACTTCTCGGAGTTGAAAGCGGTGCTTGAAGAAGTGCTCGAACTACTGGATCACAAGTATCTTAACGATATAATCGGCTATCCAACGAGCGAGAATATAGCTCTGTTTTTGAGACGCGAACTGGAAAACAGATTAAATACCCGGGGACTCGGTGTCACACTCTGCGCGATAAAGCTGTGGGAAGGCAGGGACAAATGGGTTATGATAGAGCGAGATTTGGAGTAGTTGTTTATATATTCATTCATCAATTTAAGAGGTGATGAAAGATGTTTGAAGAGCCAGTGATAGAGATATGTACAAGAGAAGTAAAGACTGTAACACCCGATACCTCGGTAGGTAAGGCAATAGGTATCATGGAGCAGAATAGTTTCCATAATCTCATTGTGCTCGGTGGCAATAGTGACAACGAGATACACATGGTGAATATACAGGACCTGCTGCTGGCTTCTAATCCAGAATCACCGGTAGATGAATTCATGTTCAAACCGCACTGCATACATAAGGATACACCGACGATAGAGGCGATCGGTGAAATGCTGGGCAGCGGTCAGAGAGCGGCGCCAATCGTTGATTCTGACGGTAAGCTTGTGGGTATCGTCACCGAATATGACGTTATGAGACGGGGTGTACATTCATTCATTCTCAAAGATACAAAGGTTGAAGATGTGATGACCACCGAGGTGGTACACGTTGAAGAAACCGCCAGTATAGGCAAAGCGCGTAGTATAATGCGGAAGAATAACCTCGGACACCTGGTCATCGTTGATGAGCGTAACAAATTAACGGGTATTCTCACGGAAGGCGATATCCTGAGGAGAATCTACAAGCCGAAACAGAGAATGACCACGGGCGAGTACAAGGGTGAGAAGGTACCGAGAATGGGTCAACCTGTCTCTACGATCATGAGTACACCGGTGATAACTGCAACGCCAGATGCGAATCTTGCAGAAGTCGCGGGTCTCATGTGTGAGCATGATATACGTGCGATTCCGATAGTGAAGAAGGATCAGAGCCCGCGTGGTATCGTGACCATGCACGATATAATGCGCTATCTCAGTGAGTTCAGGGAACGAAGAGAGGTGAATATTGAGATCCAGGGTGAAATAGAGGCAGAATATAAGGATCTCGCTATGCGTATAATCGATACAGAGGTACGTAAAATCGTCAGGCTTGCCAGACGCGTACACTGGATAAAGTTAGCGATAAAGAAGGAACGGGACAAGGGTGGTGTATCGTATTACAGGATAGGCGTTCACGTAAAGACGCCCGATAAATTGTACATAGGCTACGGAGAACCTGGCGGTACACAGACGTTAATGGCTGCAAGAGGCGCGGGAGAAATCGAGAAGCGTGCGGATAAGCGACGCTGGGACTTCATTGCTGCATTGAAAGATGCATTACTATCGGTTCGCACTCAGATAGAAGATGACAAGGACCGGTATAGACGCAAGTAATATATAATGATGGATATGTCTTGGACTAATTAAAGATGGCAGAAGCGATAATAGTTTATGAAACTCGCTCGGGTAATACCGAGCTGATAGCAGGAGCGATTGAGGCGGGTTTGAAGGAGGCAGGTGTGGAGGTCAAACGAAAGAAGGCAAGTTTTGCGAAAGCTGATGATCTTAAAGATGTGGATGCAGTCGTGCTCGGTTCACCGACGTATGTTCGCAATCTGGTAGCAGCGATGAAGACCTTTCTCTTTGAGCTGGATAAGGTCGACCTTAAAGGTAAGGTTGGTGCGGCATTTGGGTCTTATGGCTGGAGTGGTGAATCTGTGGCGATACTGACCGAAACGATGAAGAACCTTGCGGAGATGGATGTGATAGAGCCAGGGTTGAAAATAAAGCGCAGACCAACAGCGAAGGGGCTGGAAGAGGCACGAGAGTATGGTCGTAAGATTGCGAATAAAATATTGGAGGCTGAAAAATGAGTAAATGGGTCTGTACCGTATGCGGGTACGAGTATGATGAGGAAGAAGCGGGCGAAACGTTCGAGCAGCTGCCCGATGACTGGGTCTGTCCGGTCTGCGGTGCGGGTAAAGAAGCATTTGAGAAAGTGGAATAGCAGATATGCACAGGGAATTAACGTCAAACGTTTATGCGGTAGGTGCCATTGACTGGGATCGGCGTCTATTTGATGAACTGGTACCGTTACCAGATGGTACGAGCTATAACTCCTACCTGATAGCAGGAACTGAGAAGACAGCACTGATTGATACCGTAGATCCGGCTATGACGGACGTACTGGTGAGAAACCTTGAGGAACTCGATATAGATATCGATTATGTCGTTGCCAATCATGCCGAGCAGGATCATTCTGGATCGATACCGCGGATACTCGACATCTATCGCGGTGCGGAAGTGGTATGCACGCCGAAATGCAAGGATTTGCTTGAGCGTCTGCTTGGCGTACCCGAAGAGAAGATCGTAACTGTAGCTGATGGTGAGAGACTGTCCCTGGGTGATAAAACGCTTGAGTTCATACACGCACCCTGGGTGCACTGGCCTGAGACAATGCTGACCTACCTCAGGGAAGATCGGATTCTATTCACATGCGACCTCTTCGGCTCACATCTTGCAACAAGTGATCTGTTCGTACCGGATGAAGCAACGGTCTATGAAGCCGCAAAACGGTACTATGCGGAGATCATGATGCCGTTCAGAACGATAATAAAGAAGAACCTGGCACGAGTAAAAGAATTACCGGTAGATATTATAGCACCGAGTCATGGTCCCGTGTATAATAAGCCCGGCTTTATCATCGATGCGTACGTGGACTGGACATCCGATGATCTCAAGAACGAAGTGGTCATACCTTACGTATCAATGCATGGCAGTACGAAACAGATGGTAGATCACCTCGTGGATGCACTGATCGCGCGCGGTGTGACGGTGAAACGGTTCGATCTGTCGGTATCGGATACAGGTAAACTGGCGATGGCGCTGGTGGATGCCGCTACGGTTGTTATAGGCGCACCGACCGTACTGGTGGGACCACATCCCAGAGTGGTTTATGCCGCGTATCTCACGAATGCACTGCGTCCAAAACTCCGATTCGCATCTATCATAGGATCTTATGGCTGGGGCAGCCGGGCGGTGGAGATGCTCAAGGAGATGCTATCCAGCCTGAAGCTGGAACTGCTGGAGCCCGTTATTGTCAACGGTAGACCGGTAGAAGAGGATTTTGAGGCACTGGATCGATTAGCAGATGCGATAGTTGCTAAACATCGGGAGATCGGTTCTATATGACTGACTGACCGACCGCCCGACTGACTGGCTGACCAACTAACCCGTTGAGAAGTAGAAGGGGGAGATGTAATCACCAAACACCTCCCTCGCATCTATCAGTCTCTGTTTCTGCTCTTCAAGCACGACAAATAATATCTCTGGCGTGTCTGATACGTTTGTACGGTAGAACTTCTCCACCCGCTCGATCTTCGCCAGGTTCTCCGGCACTCGAACCATAAACTGTTTTGTATATGCTTCTTCCGAATACTCTTTACCACGTACTGACTTGAATAGCGCTTTGAGGTCTCTATAATCCGGTATTAGCCCGGTAGGTGTTTTTACCGCATCCACTTCTCGATGCGTTCTCAGTTCCATCCATTTTAGCCATACCGCCTTGTCATTTCGCTCGTTCATGAAGCTGCCATCGGCATCCCGGAGGAAGTAATTCACCGAGAATATACAGGGCGGATTCTCGACCATACCGAATTTAAGGTGGTTCTCTATGTATCGTCCGATGGGGATAGAGAGGAAATCCAGGTTCGACATCGGGTTTATCTTACGCTCACCTATGGAATCCAGTGTTGCCGCTGTCGTTTCTGATTCCAGTGCGGCACCCATTGTTATGACACCATGTACCCAATCAAAAGCTTCTTCGACCGGTACTTTCGTGTTTGAATCGCGTCCACCATAGATTATGCCCCGTATCTCTACACCTTCCGGATTATCAAGTTCGGGATCGAGATTCTCGAGCATGTGCATGTCGAGAGTGAACCGTGCATTTGGGTGTGATGGTGGTATAAGGTTTCCTTCCTCGTCCTTAGCACCGGCGAACCATTCCCCGGCATAATTGTAACCCCGCTCTGGCGGGTCTACGCTGTCATTACCGGACCAGTAAGGCATCCCGTCATCGGTGATGAGCACGTTGGAGAATATGACCTCTCCGGGCGAGTGCAGTGCATTCCATATGATTGGATCATCTCGCGAGTTCACACCCTGAATGATGCCAAATATGCCCTTTTCGGGGTTCACCGCCCGTATCTTGCCACCTTTCTGCTTCAGATATGCTATATCGTCACCGACGATAGTCTCACCAGAGAGCATGGAGGTGGAAGTCTTACCACAGAGCGACGGGAACGCACCGGTGAAATAGGTCACACGTCCGCGAGGACCATGAACACCCATGATGAACATATGCTCAGTCAGCCATCCCTCCTTCGAAGCGCGATTTAGAGCGAGTCGCATCGCCAGCTTCTTCAATCCTATTGTATTGCCACCGTACTGCGTATTTGCACTGTATACCGTCTCAGATTCGAGATCAATGTAAATCCTGCGCCGGCTTATATCACGAGAGGTCTTCCGTTCGTCCAGCGGACCCGCAGAATGTACGAACTTGAAGAATCGCGCGGACCTGCCCAGTCTTATAAACTCATCATAGCCATACCGGTAGAGCAGGCATTCAGAATGCGCGACGTACGCGGAATCCGTTATCTGTACCGCAGGTATGGCAAATTGAGATTTGAGCGGTCCCAGGCAGAAGAATAGTACGTACATTCTGCTACCACGCATGATACCGCGCATAATCTCGTGTATCTCTTTCAATCCCTCTTCCCGATCCATCGCATTTATGCCCGAACCCAGGTCAACACCAGGCGGTAGCAGGAATCTGGTATTCTTACGGTCTCGCGCCTGGTCATGATAGCCATCGAAATGGACGGTATGTCCTTTGATGGCGAGCTCTATCTCCTCACCTCTCCTTATCGCTTCATCTCTTATGTACTGTACATCCTCATCCGAACCCGTACACACGAATACATCGTCTGGACTGCAAAGTTCTATGTAGTGAGCAATAAAGCGGATAAGCTCGGGATTATCTATCTTCTCCAGCTTCTGACGGCTATCCGCATCCACTAACGCCTTCAATTGCCCTTCCATCATCTCTTCATCACTACTTATATATGCATGTAGCAACTTGCAAATAAAAATATTTAGTTTTTAATTTTTTACAATCGACAATAAACAGGCACCTATTTTTGACAGCTGTTCAGATGCCGGATATGGGCTGTATATTATAGCTATATATATGTGGAATCCCAAAAGGCTATCAGGGCATATATGTTGGAGATAAAAGATCTGACGGTGGAAGTGGCGGGTAAGAAAATCCTTAAGGATCTGACCCTGAATATTGAACGCGGTGAAGTGCACGTACTATTCGGTCCGAATGGCTGTGGCAAGACGACCCTTCTGATGACCCTGCTTGGATTTCCTGCCTATAAGGTGATAAGTGGGCGCATAATTTTCAAAGGTGTTGATATAACAGACCTACCAACCAACGAGCGAGTGAAGATGGGTATAGGTGTATCGTTCCAGAATCCACCCCGGATAAAGGGTGTCACACTCGGCGATATGGTAAATATAGCGCAGGGCAGAAGTGAGGCGGTTATAGATGAGGGCGTAATAGCACTTGCGGCTAAGCTTAATATACCAGCCGAGTTCCTCGGACGAGACGTTAACCTTGGCTTTTCCGGCGGCGAGGTGAAGAAATCGGAGATGCTGCAATTGATGGCGCAATCGCCCGAGTTCATCATGTTTGATGAGCCGGATTCCGGTGTGGATGTGGATAACATAGAACTCATAGGCAGAATAATGTGCGAACTCCTGGACAGGAACAAATTACCGAGCAAAAGGAAACGAGCGGGTCTCGTTATCACGCATAGCGGTTTTATAATGCGCTATATAAAGGCGGATCGCGCGCATGTTATGCTTGATGGTTACATAGCCTGTTCTGGAATGCCGGATGAGATAACGAAGAACATAATGGAAGGGGGGTTTGAGAAATGTGTGGAGAAATGCAGTGTGAGGTGAAACATCAGGATGAAAAGCGGTAATAATAAGAATGGAAATACTCTCAGATCACTTGCCGATGTCTCTGAAGATTACAGGCAGGAGTTGCTGCGTGCGGGCATAGAACCTTCCGAGACGGGTAGATCGGGCTCATTCCTGCTGCAGGACCATTCAGTGGTCTACTCGCGTACGAATTACGAGGGACTGGAACTGATGAGTATCTCAGAAGCACTGAAGCAACATGACTGGCTCGATGATTATTTATGGAAATTGATACCTGCGGATATGGACAAGTACACCGCGGATGTGGTGTCCAGCGGTACAAACGGCTATTTCATAAGATCAAAGGCGAATACAAAGGTGACTGTTCCCGTTCAGGCCTGTCTCTTCATCCGCAGTGATAAAATCGGGCAGAAGGTGCACAATGTCATCATAGCAGAAGAAGACTCGGAGCTTCATATCATCACCGGCTGTTCTGTTGCACATTCGGTCAGTACCGCACTTCACCTCGGGGTATCGGAATTTTATGTAAAACGCGGCGCCAAAATCACTTATACAATGATACACAACTGGAGCAGCGGTGTCGAGGTGAGACCGAGAAGTGCGGTGAGGATAGAGGACGAGGGGACATTCATAAATAACTACATACTGATGACACCTGTGAAATCACTTCAAATGTATCCTACAGCGTACTGCACGGGAAAGAACGCAAAAGTGAGCTTCCAGTCCATAATCTATGCATCCGGCGATGCCAGAATTGATATGGGCTCACGAGCTGTGCTGAAAGGCGAACGTAGTAGAGCGGAGATCATATCCCGGATAGTGGCTACCGATAATACGGATGTCATTGCACGGAGTGAAGTAATAGGTGAGGGCTCAAATTCTACCGGGCATATCGAATGTCGTGGTCTGATGCTCTCAGATAATGCTGCAATCACATCCATACCCGAGCTAAAAGCGACGCGAAAAAATCTCGATCTCTCGCATGAAGCGGCTGTTGGCAGGATAGCAGAAGAGGAGATACTGTACCTGATGGCAAGGGGCTTGAGTGAGGAGGAGGCTACATCGGTCATCATTCGCGGTTTCCTTAATGTTGATATCACCGGGTTACCAGATGCTCTTGCGCGTGAGACGAAGAAGGTGCTGAATATGAGCCTGGAGAAGTTGATGTAGCTGATGTAGCTGATGTAGCGAATATCCTGCGGATATTGTAGAACGTATCTCGCTCTGCAGGTGTCTTCGATCGATCAGCGCCTTTTATAAGTTCCAGCATGTGCTCTATCGTGAGTACCTGTGGAGTATTCGCACCCGCGGCATGTGTCACCTGTTCGCCCATCAGTGTACCATCCAGATCATTCGCGCCATAATTCAACGCAACCTGCGCGAGTTTGACACCGAGCGCGACCCAGTAAGCTCTTATACTGCTGAAATTGCTGAGTACTATCCTTGAAACCGCAATCGTTTTGAGTACATCCAGAGGATTCGTCTTCTCGCGTACGATCATACCAAGCTCGGTCTTATCTGGATGGAACACCAGCGGGATGAACGATACAAACCCGTGGGTCTTTTCCTGCAGTTCCCATAGCCTGTAGAGATGCAATGCCCGGTCTGATATCTGCTCTACATGCCCAAATAACATGGTAGCGTTGCTTCTCAGACCGATACGATGCGCTATCTCCATAATTCGTAGCCATTCGCTTGCATTTAACTTACGCGGGCATATGATCGCTCTTATGTCATCATTGAGTATTTCCGCACCCCCGCCCGGCAGAGCCTGGAGACCCGCATCGCGTAACCGTAGCAGTACTTCCTTCTCGCTCATGCGCTCTATCTGTGCAAGGAAGTGTATCTCCGTGGCTGTGAGTGCCTTGATACACACACCGGGAAATCGCTTTCTTATCTGCTTGAAGATATCCTCGAAGTACTCTATGCAAACTGCGGGGTTCAGAGAACCGACGATATGCAGCTCCGTAGCACCCTGTTGCACCGCTTCTTCTGCTCTGCTCACCACTTCCGATCCGCTCAGCAGATAGGCATCACTATCATTCTGATCGCGATAAAATGCGCATAAAGGGCATTTCGCTACACAGATGTTCGTATAATTTATGTGCCGGTTGACGATGAATGTGACTCGATTGCCATTATTTCGATTTATAGCGTCTGCACGCTCTCCGAGTACATGAACATCCTGAGCAAACAGGTCCTCGATCTCTCTAATGCTTACCACAGCACAGGCGTTAATAATGCGCAAACACAATCTAAACCTATCTTTCCCTGTTGCCTCACACAAGAAATATGAACATATGCATCCCCGTGCTATTTAAGTACCGATGGGAACAGGATGTCAAGAGGTGGTCTGGCAATGATACCTGCCCGTTCCGTATGGTCAAATAGTAGATCAAGCGCTTTTACCACATCGCATGACATCTCGTACGTGTCTCGGTTCACGTACATCAGGACAAATTTCTTCACAAGCGCCTTATCCGCGCCTCTTGAATACCGCATCGCGTATTCTAATGCCTCATCAACGTGATCCAGAGCATACCGCACACTCTCACGCATCGCTTCGAGGAATCGTATCTGCTGATCTATCGGTATCGTTCGTTTTATACAGTTAATACCGAGAGGTAGCGGAAGATGGGTTTTTTTGTGCCACCACTCGCCCAGATCGATGATTTTCTGCAGTCCATGCATCGTATAAGTGAGCTGAGCTTCGTGTATTACCACGCCTGCATCGACCTCACCGCGTTTCAGTGCCGGTATAACCTCATCGAACCGCATTTCTACTGTTTCGATATCCGGGAACGCCAGTCTCAAAACCAGACTCGCAGTTGTATACTTACCGGGTATCGCCACTCTCCTGCCTTCTTCCTCTATGTCTATTTGCTCCTTAGCGACAACCACCGGACCATACCCGTAACCCACACTCGCACCGGCAGATAGAATCCGGTATCGGGAATGCAGGAACGCGTAAGCATAAACAGATAAGGCAGTGACATCTATCTCACCACCAAATGCACGCCGGTTCAATGCCTCTATGTCATCAACCACATGCTTCACCCGTATTTCAGTTGCTATTTTACCGGTGAGCATACCGTAAAACATGAAAGCGTCGTCGGCGTCTGGTGTATGTGCTACGATCATATTTATCAATTGGCACTATCTATTAAATAACTGGTGACGGGGTGGTGCAGATATGAGATATATGAAGAACAACGGAGGCAGGAGGAGGCGTGATGATGATCCTCTGAGTGGCGTTGCAAATCTCTTCGATGTGGCGATGGTATTTGCGCTCGGTGTGATAGTGATGCTATTGATGTATCTGAGTCTCCCGGAGGTGTTGACAAAGACGGATATAACGATAGTCAAGAATCCAGGTCAGCCGAATATGGAAGTGATAGTGAAGAGTGGTGAGCAAATCAAGAAGCTGGACATGCAGAATGAGACGGTCCAGAAGGAGATAGTGGGTGAGGTGGGGACGATATACCGTACAAAAGAAGGGGGTATGGTCTTCGTGCCAGCAGGTAAGTGACGGGCATATACCATATTGTTTATGTTTAATTACTCCACATATATATGTATAGTATATGTCTGGACACGATTATACAGGGGCGATTTTGAAGTATCTGATATTAAATGGACCTTCGAGTAAGTACGCAATAGCAAAAGGTGCCGATATCTCGTATCCCACAGTGTTGAGGAAGATACCCGGCATGGTGACGGCACATATGATCCATAAAGTGGGTGAGGGGAAGCGAGGTGCCGAGATATATGTGGTTACCCCAAAAGGTACACTTATAGCTTACTTCAATGGGCTCGTACGTACGCCTGAGCTGTTTATAGCTCTGCCATGGATCATGAAATATGTCCATATAGCTCTGGACGACTTGCCTGCGGTAAAGGACCCTTTCGGGTTCATTGTAGGTGATTTACCGTTCAAACTGGCGCGATTGGAAGATTTAAAAGTGGAAGAGGCGGTGAGTATACTGGGTGTCATACTCATATGGCGGCATGAGGAGTGGTACCATGAGATAGGCAAGAGCGAGCTCAGGAAGCTACTGGCATGGAGTGAGAATTATCGTATACTGAGATTTCTCGTTGAGGGTTCCGTGCATACGCTCGAGAAGATGAGCGAGCAGGCAATGGAATTGAGTACGCGAGCAGAGAAGTTCTTGAACGAGATAGACGAATTAATACGATAGACTAAGAACTAAGTTTCAGTATAGCATCGCCGAATTCGGACGGTATAATCCCTGTAGCACCCATCGTCTTCGGATGCAGGTCTATCTCGAGCACCACATGGTCATGTCCAAGCCATTTCAGTGGCTCCACGGTTCTCGGTCCGTTGGTAACGGAGAATATCTCGGCATTTATGCCATATCTGGCAATTGGTACCGCGTGTGGAACACCCAGAAGAATGACGAAATCTGTATCCGGGTATCTGGATTGTATCAACTCTGCTGCTTTTTCGCCTGAAACCGGATATTCGTCCAGACCGCCGATCATATGATCGATCGTGATACCTTCTGCGGCTAATTCGTCTATAATCCGGGTGGAGTAGCCTCTTATACGCTTCAAGCCGGTATCAGGATCGAGATTGGCGATATTAACGATCTGAGCTGGTGTTGAGACCCGATTCACTGCTCTGAGTATATCAGCAAACATGAACGCGGTCTCTTTCTTGGCATTTAGTACACATACGCCTTGCTTATCCTTACCAATGAGTTCGAGCAGTCGTCTCGCAACGTCTATCTTGGAATCGCCTTTGGATGGTGGTATATAACTCCTGCTTGCGGCACCCACTTCCTTCTCTATCCTCGTCGCTGCTTCAAGCATGCTTTTCTGCCGCTCGAATTCCTTGAGGCTAATTATGCCGGCTTTGTATGCGGATTCGAGTGTGAGTATGACGCCAATGGTGTTGTCCCTATAGCCTGCGTGTACGTTTACCGCTATCACCTTGCAACTGACACCGCTATCCTCTATCGCTCTGGCCAGATCTTCACCAATGATCATGCTCGAGCATGTACCGACGACGCCCATCAACTTCGGCTGGAACATCTCTTCCGCTTTACGCAGTACCCGCACAAGCGAGTCGTGACCGCCGAATACAAAGTTGCTCTCGTTCATCGCCGTGGTGAGAACGTGTACACCGTCCTCTTCAAGTAACCGGCTATGCTTGAAACTGCAACCTGTGGGACCGTGCATAATTGCTACGTCCACATCAAGGTCTCGCAACGTATATAATGCCGCCACTATCGCGCTGGGTCTCGGGTGCAGTATCATCTCTTCGCTCATGTTATGTTGATGGATGGGTTGTGATATATAAGAATTACCTGCCCGTTCAGGTTTTTAAAGTTATTCCCGCAGCCGATTTTGTGAAGAGAACGGAGGGGTTCGTAACGCTGGAGAGGCAATGGAACCATCACGTACTGAATAAGCTGGTGAAACGGGCACTGAAGTACCGCGAAGAGCTATTCACTTTCGTACTCGTTCCCGGAGTTGATCCTACGAACAACGTCGCTGAGCGTGCTCTCAGGTAAGGTGTGCTGCAGAGGAGGATATGGGGGATGCTTCAGGACAAAAAAGGGTGCTAAAAACAGCGATATCATGATGAGCGTTATGGGAACGATGAGAATCCAGAATAAAGACTTCTTCTCCCACGGAAAGGAATATATCCACGGCAAATTGAGTTGAAAAAGGTGAATAGATACAAATAAAAGAGTTTTATCCAAAGAACCCTGCTGAACTAACAATTCAACCTCCAGTAGAAAGTATCCAGATCATTATGAGCAGGAAGCTGGAGGGAGGGGTGGTGTTTTTGGAAATGCTATATATATTAGCCAAAAATATTCGGTATTAAGGTAAATTATATATTAGCCAAAAATATTCGGTGTTAAGGTAAATAAATCACAA
>JAODGH010000006.1:0-2187 GCA_025464325.1 Methanosarcinales archaeon
TCATATCCGGTACATAGGAAAATGTCGATATTAAAAGATTGTACAACACAGTGCTGTGTTGCATAATTTACCCCTGTAAAACTGTCGTATAAGCCGTTAAAAGCACAATAAATCGCCATAAAGGCTTATTCTGAGTTTGTACCAATAGGTACTGACCCTTCTCTAATTATAAAAAGGTGAGAAGAATAGCTGTATTCCGAATAATTGTGCAACACAGCATAAAAATAGAAAAGTTTTTATATTGCCCGGATCGGAAATAAATATGGAGGTAAAAAATGATTGCTCAAGAACAGAAGCCGATAGAGGAGATTCTGGATTATCTCAAGGGTAAGCAGAAAGTAGTGGCTATGGGCTGCGGCGGGTGTGCCACCTTTTATCACACCGGGGATAAGAAAGCAGTGAAAGAGATGGCGGAACGACTGAGGAAGGAAGGGAAAGAGGTTACTGAAATCATTCTGCCTTTAGGTGTATCAGCCTGTGAGATCGATATGAGTTCAAAGTTCTTGGAGAAGAAACGTAAAGCAATTGAGAATGCTGATGCTTTGCTCATGATGAGCTGTGGTGATGGTGTACAGGTGATAGCCGAATACATAGAGAAGCGTATAGGAGTGACGATAGCGGTGGTACCTGCAAATGATGCACTGGGGCTGGTTGGTGGCGGACCTAAGAAGTTCAAGGAGACCTGTCAGATGTGTGGCCAGTGTGAGCTTGGGAAGACGGCAGGCATCTGTCCGCTAACTTCATGCAGTAAGGGATTGATGAACGGTCCCTGCGGTGGCGTGCGCGAAGATGGTAAATGCGAGGTGGACCCGGAGAAGGACTGTGCATGGGTCAGGATATACGAGCGGATGGAGAAGATGGGGGAACTGGCTAAGTTCGAGGAGATGAGAGACCCCCATGCGTGGAGCAGAGCGAAGAGACCGCGCCTGTTCGAGATAGAAGAGCCAGTAAATCCTGTGAGTACTATACTCAGTTCCCTGCCAGCGTATCTGACGCTGTTTGGTGGACCGAAGTACGAAGAGGAAGAATAGGAGGTGTTGAAAGAGATGGGAGATGAGGTATATAGTCAGTTGATGAAGGAGTTGAAGGAGGGTAAATACGTATTCACCGGTGAGCTGGAACCCGAGAAGGCGGGGGATGTAGAAGAGCCAATAAAAGCAGCACGTGAACTGGTTGGGCTGGTAACCGCATGTAACGTCACGGACAACCCTCAGAGTTTCGCATATGTCAGTAGTCTGGCGGCATCATACAAAATACAGCAGGAGACTGGTATGGAATGCATATATCAGCTCAGATGCGCCGACCGTAATCGTAATGCGCTTCTATCTGATATACTCGGTGCAGGTGTTCTGGGACTGAAGAATATCCTTGCACTTACCGGTGATCACGTCTCACTTGGTGATACACCGGATGCAAAGCCTGTTTTTGACCTCGATTCCACAACACTGATCGCATTGATAAGGAAAGTGGTGGATGAAGGTAAGGACCTCGGGGGTAACGAGATACACAACCCGCCGAAGCTCCATGTAGGAGCCGCTGCAGCACCTGGTGCTGCGGTACTTAAGGCAGAGATCGCAAAAGTGAGACGTAAGATAAAAGCAGGTGCTGAGTTCATACAGACCCAGGTGGTCTATTACACGGAGGTACTTGACCGATTCTTCAAGGAGTTGGGCAAGGTGGATGTTCCGATTTTAGTGGGTATATTCCCCGCGAAGACATATGCCCAGGCTGATTTCTTTGACAAATATGTGGCGGGTGTGGATGTGCCACCGGACTACCTGCAGAATATGAAAGAGACGAAATCGATAAAGGACAAGGAGAAGCGAAAGGAAGAGGTTGACAGGGTAAACATAGAATTCTTCACCGGGTTCCTGGAACATCTCAAAGATACACCTGCTGCAGGCTGCCACATAATGGCGGTCGGGTATCCGAGGATAATACCGGCGTTGAAGAAGGTTATGGAATAACCTCCCTCTCTTTTTTATCTTTCTTTTTTATTTCGTTCGTTCTTCGCTTAGTTTCGCCCTATACCCTTATATCTGAGACCGTTTTGTTTTATCGTATCCCTGTCAAAGAAGCCCCGTACGTCCACTATCAGGTCGCCTTTCATGTAAGCTCTCACGCGTCTCCAGTCAATATCCCTGTAGTATGAGTGCGCAGTTGCCAGAATAAGGCAATCGGCACCCT
>JAODGH010000006.1:2349-14713 GCA_025464325.1 Methanosarcinales archaeon
TCTCCACTGCACTTATCATATAGTAGGGGTCCATGGGGATACAATGCCCGCCAACCAGTCCAGGATTGAGGATATTGCAATACGGTTGGGTGTTAGCTGTTCTTATCACTTCATAGACGTCCACGTGATAGATCTCGCATATCCTCGCCAGTTCATTAGCAAAAGCTATATTGAGGTCCCTGTGGGCATTCTCTGTTATCTTATCTATCTCTGCCACTACCGGACTGCTCACACGTATTATTCCTGGCGCGAAGCTGGAATAGATACCAGCAACGATGGATGTGCTCTTATCGTTTATGCCCCCAACTATCTTGGGATACGTCCTGAGGTCATGGAGCACCTGCGGCGCCTGAACACGTTCCGGTGAGTACGCGAGCCCGAAGTCCAAGCCCGGTTTGTAGCCCGTATTGCGTGCGATAGTATCACCAAATTGCGCCGTTGTCATTGGTGGGACGGTACTCTCAAGGGTGAACAGCTTACCTCTGGGCGCTCTTATTGCGTTTGCAACCGCCTGAACCGCTTCTATATCGGGCTCCTCGCCCTTTATCAGGGTCGGTACGGTAACAATATTGAAATCCCGCTCCTCAAGTTCCGCACTTGCCGCGAATCTACCGCTATCAACCGTGCTCCTGAGTAGATCGCTCAGACCTGCCTCGTCAGGAAATGGAGACTCGCCTTCGTTCAGTCGTGCCACTAACTCTTCGTTTATATCTATACCAAGGGTATCGAAACCACATTCGGCGAGGGTTACCGCCAAAGGCAGACCAACCCTGCCCAGACCGATTACCGATATCTTCACCTCTCTATTGCGTATCTTATCCATTATCTCATCCATCGAGTTCAGATACATCTCTTAACCTCCTTGCGGGATTGCCTGCAACCACACATCCGGGTGCAACATCCTTTGTAACTACAGAACCCGCACCAACAACCGCACCTTCTCCTATCTCAACACCGGGCAGAATTGTTGAATTACCGCCAATGCGCGCACCTTTCTTTATCACCGGTCCCTTCAGTTCTGCCCCATATCTCATGTATTTATCGTTCAGTGTAACCGCATAAGGACCGAAAAAAACTCCGTCTTCTATTACCGTCTCCCTCGTTATGTACACGTTCGTCTGGATACGGACTGACCTACCAATTCTGCAATTGCCATCGATTACCGAGTTCGTGCCCACAAGCACATCATCGCCAATAACTGTGTTCTCCCTTATCAGGACGTTATGACCAGATCTGAAGTTCTTGCCTATCGTCACTCCCCGGTATATTATCGTCCCACTTCTTATCACGGCATTATCGCCTATCACCAGCTTACCATCACCCTCGGTACCCAGCGATACCAGATCATGGATTTTACAATTCTTACCTATCTCTATATCACCCTTCATACTGGTTCACTACCTCCACCACTTTCTTGATCTCTTCGGTATTTAAGGTGGGATGTACCGGTAATGACACCACTTCTGCACTCGCGAGTTGCGCTTCCGGGTAGTGATCACACCCAAAAGAGCGGAATACCGGCTGATCTGGCAGTGGCATCGGATAATACACCCCATAGCCAACACCATGTCGATCAAGATGCTGCAGGAACCTGTCACGGTTTTTGACTCTGACGGTGTACTGGTGGAAGACATGCCTGACGCCAGGGGCGATGTAGGGACTGTCAAGATTCAGATGTGCACTGTAATATCTCGCATTCTCTATACGCTGCGAATTGAGCCTGTCGAGCTTATTCAACTGCACGAGTCCAATAGCAGCCGCTATATTTGTCATACGGTAGTTATAACCCAGACATTCATGAATGTACCGCCTGCTCTGTCCATGATTCCGTATCATACGCGCTTTATCTGCTATCTCTCCGTCGTCAGTTGTTATCATACCCCCTTCTCCTGTTATTATGTTCTTCGTGGAATAGAAACTGAAGACCCCGATATCGCCGATTGAACCCACTTTCATGTTCCCGTATACAGCACCGTGTGCCTGTGCGGCATCTTCGATCACCAGGATCTGATGCTCCTCCGCGATCTCCATTAGCTCGTTCATGGCACAGGGCTGACCATAGAGATGCACCGGTATTATCGCTTTTGTTCGCTCCGTGATCGCTCGTTCCACCTCACCAGGATCTATGTTGTACGTTCTGGGATCTATATCGACGAATACCGGTCTTGCACCCTGCATGAGTATACATGATGCGGTTGCGAAGAAGGAGAACGCGGTTGTGATGACCTCATCACCACGTTTTATGCCCGCAGCTGCAAGTGCAGTATGAAGTGCCGAAGTACCCGAATTTGTCGCAATGGCATGCTCCACTCCTACCAGGGATGCGAATCTATGCTCGAACTCTTCGACAACTGCACCCTGCGCCAGCATACCGGACTCCAGTACAGATTTAACCGCTTCTATCTCTTCACTGCCTATCTCTGGTCTTGAAATGGGTATCATCGTTTTCACACTCATAACTAAAACCTATTGGGTATCTGGTGCGCATCCAGCATCCATAATCATTTATTCATTTATTTATAGCCATTAAAAAAAAGAGAGATGATGATAGACAGTGCGACTTTAATTGAAGTATTTGACTTTGCAGCCGGTATCTTCGTTATGGTACTCGCCATTTATGCCAGTCGTAAATTTCGTTTCGTCGTATTCAAATTTGGCTGGTACGTTGTGGCTGTTTCTGGCGCAATAGCAGCAGCAGCGTCGGTATTCCGGGTCTATTACACATACGCACACATATATGAGGGTTGTGGGGTGAAAGAGAAGAAGATTGAATATGTCAGAACTCAGAGCGGCATTAACGGAGCTGGTAGCTACAGAGGGCGTAAATGCATCGGCGGTAGTGACACATGATGGTATCATGGTTGAGTACCTGAATAAGCACGCTGCTGGATCAGAATTAGCACTATCCGCGTTGATAGCAATGATGATGAGAACGGCAGAGAAATGTGCAAAGATACTGGGGGCGGGCGATATGGAGGAGTTAGTCGCAAAAGCGGATGGTGGGCTCATTTTAGTAGAGAAATTCAAAGAGTTCATATTCCTCATAGCTACCGATAGAGGTTTCGATTTCAGTACGATAGAAGAGAAGAGGGCGAAAGTGCGGGCGATCCTGAGGAGCATTACTTAGGGTCTTTTCAACCTTTGCAGTTGCATACGCATGTTTCGCCAGTGCGAACCTCTCCAGTAAACCCTGCCACAGGTTTTACAGATCCAGAAATCCATTTCCCCTATTCTATCCGCCGGTACATAACTCTTTGCTCGCAGAACATACTCTTCCCCTGCCACCATCTTTCTCAATTCGCCGTTGCATTCGCTGCATCGCAATGGTACCGGTTCGAGGTTCACGCCCGGAACATATCGAATGATCTCCGCCAGCTGCTCCATCACATCATCACCCCGTACAAGCACGTATCTTATGCCTTCCCTGTCTGCCAATCTTGTCATAACTCTATCGCGCGTGAGTAGTATCCGCGATTCTCGTGCCGCAAAGGAGAGTATAACCCTGTCCTCATTCTCATCACTATTGGTACCCAAATCCGCCGCGTAAACGGTATCATAGCCGAGGATACGCAGCCATGTGCACAGTTTACCCAACATCCGATCGGCTATGAATCGCATATGCCCGGAATTCACATTATGAGAGAGAAAGAAGCACAAAAAATGCATGCTGGTACGCTTTCTCAATATCTATCACAGTCCAGCCAGGAACCTGCCCATTCGCTCGATCGCCTCTTTCAGCTCGTACTGTGAGACCGCATAGGCGCATCTTATGAAACCTTCACCACATGCACCGAATACACTGCCCGGTATCACTACCACTCTCTCGCGCATAAGCAATTGCCGTGCAAACTCTTCAGATGACAACCCGGTATTTGTGATGGACGGAAATGCGTAGAATGCGCCCTTTGGCTCGAAACAGTCCAGTCCTATCTCTTTCAGACCCCGTAGCATCACCCTCCTGCGTCTATTGTATTCTTCAATCATCTGTTCCATCTCGGTCCGAGCCCTCAGAGCTTCTAATGCCGCCATCTGCGCAGTAATCGGTGCACATAACATTACGTACTGATGGATCTTCATCATTGCACCTATCAGATCCTTTGGACCCATAGCATACCCGATACGCCAGCCAGTCATTGCATACGCCTTTGAGAACCCGTTGAGCAGTATAGTTCGCTCTTTCATACCGTCCAGTGCAGAGAACGGTGTGTGTTTGCCGTCGTAGGTCAATTCTCCATATATCTCATCAGATATAACAAGCAGGTCTCGCTCGTTCACTATATCTGCTATCGCTTCAAGGTCATTCCTGCCCATTATCGCCCCTGTCGGATTATTCGGGTAGTTAAGAACCAGTGCTTTCGTATTTTCCGTTAAACGCTCTCTCAATGCGTCAGCACACAGCTTGAAATCGTCCTTCACATCTGTTGCCACGCAGACCGGTCTTGCACCCGTGAATATCGTACAGGGCTTGTAACTCACATATGAGGGTTCATGCAGTATCACCTCATCACCGGGATCGAGAATCGCTCTGAGCGCCAGATCAAGCGCTTCGCTCACACCTGTTGTTATCAGTATCTCATCCTCGGGATCATAATACACACCCGTCTCCCTGTACATATTATCCGATATAGCTTCTCGCAGCTCTAACAGACCCCAGTTGGAGGTATATGATGTGTAACCCTTCTCCAGAGCGAATATACACGCTTCTCTTATACTCCATGGTGTCACAAAATCAGGTTCGCCGACACCCAGTGAGATCACAGCATCCATACGCTGCGCGATATCGAAGAATTCCCTTATACCAGAACCTTTTATCCGGGATACCCTATCTGCTACCCGCCTCATAACGCTTATTTCCCCCGTTTATCCTTTATATCCTCCAGGCGATAATCACCTGTATCGTCAACTTTCGGCGCTTTCGCTACCAGGAAATAAGGTAATGCAAGAATAAGTACTATTCCAGATAAAACGATGAAAGCCACAATGCCCACGAGTGCGCCAAAACCGATGAGCAGTGCGATGAGTGCGAGTATCTTCAAATAATGTAGTATACCAAGAACTAATACAATCGCGAGCAGAAAAGCGATGACCGTAATAATCGCCCGTTTTAGCATCTATTTGCCTATCGTCTCTTCCAGGAGTGTACCGATAACACCATGTGAAGCGCCCGAAGTTTGATGACCGCCTGGTATGAACGGCGCCAGTGCAGATGCCAGGTTGTGCAACGTCATTGACTGGATGATGATCTTGCCGGGTCCCGTCAGAGAGGTCAGGAATAGCCCTTCTCCTCCAAAGAACATCGTCTTTATTCCCTTTACTCGCTCGATATCGTAGTCGACATCACCTTCCCAGCCGACCACACACCCGGTATCCACCTTTATCCGCTGCCCCGGCTGGAGATCAAACTCGATGAAATCGCCACAGGCATGGATGAACGCGGTACCTTCACCGGTAATCCGTTCGAGAATAAAGCCTTCACCACCGAAGAAGACCGATCCCAACCGTCGCTGGAACGTTACACTTAGCTCAATTCCATCTTCAGCGCACAGGAAAGCGTCCTTCTGTACTATGAATTCTTTACCTGAAGAGAGTTCTATCGGCTTGATCGTACCCGGTGCATTACCACCAAACGCTACGAAACCTTTGCCGCCTCGAGGTGTGAATTCGGTCAAGAACATTGTCTCGCCCGCGAATTTGCGCCCTATCGCCTTGAGTAACCCGCCTCGCATCTTCGCTGTCATATCCATGTTCGCGCTCATATACACCATTGCACCCGCCTCACCATACACCCGCTCGCCTTCTTCCAGTTCAATCGTTACTAACTGCAGGTTATCTCCACTTATCTTGTAATTCATATGCCAGCCACCCCTGCCTCATATATAGCACAGAGGGATATATATCTATTATGATAGTCTTAATTTTAGTGTATGAATAGGGTGATAAGAGACCCGATACATGGATATATCGAGATAGACGGGCTCATTACTGCACTGCTGGATACCGTGGAGATGCAGCGGTTGCATCGTATAAAACAGCTGGGTTTCTCCTATCTCGTCTATCCTGGTGCGAATCATACAAGATTCGAACATTCGCTTGGCACTTATCATCTGATAAATCTCCTCCTTAATAGATTCACGGTACCATGGGAAGAGGAACAGGAACTTCGGGTTGCGGCACTCATCCACGATGCTGGACATGGTCCTTATTCTCATGTGATAGAACCGGTGATAAAGAAGTATACAGGTAAGAGCCATGAGGATATAGAAGACATGCTTTACGGGCATACGTATGAGGATGAATCATCACACGATGAATCATCACACATCGCTGATATCATTGATGAGTATCACCTGGACAGCCGTGAGATAATGGGCTATATTAAAGGTGAAGGAAAAGGAGTATTCTCTCGCATCCTTAACGGTGAGATAGATGTAGATAAGATGGATTATCTTGTTCGTGATTCGTACTATACGGGCGTGGCTTACGGCGTTGTTGACAATATGCGGCTTATTCAGGGTCTGAATTTCATCGATGACCAGCTGGTGATAACGGAGAAGGGTATATTACCCGCGGAATATCTGCTTTTCTCTCGTTTCCTTATGTATCCAACGGTCTACAATCATCATACTACGCGAATAGCGCAGCTGATGTTCTCCCGCGCGGTGGAATACCTGATAGAGTCGAGTCAATCGCCACGTGATTACGCACTTGCGCTATGGAAGATGGACGATTCTGAGATAGATATTACGCTGCGTAACGCGGATGGCTATCCAAAGGAGATAATAACATGCATAAATGAGCGACGTTTGTTCAAACGAGCATTTTACACGCGGGTGAGCAGTTTGGACGAGCAGTTAGTGCAAGAAATGAGTGACGATGCCCGGATAAAGGAGCTGGAACGAGAGATAAGTAAGCGAGCGGGTTTGGATGAGCGGTATCTCATAATGGATTGCCAGCGTAGTATGGGCAAACTGGAAGAATGTAAGGCGCGAGTGTTCATACAGGAGAAGATGATGAGTTTGAGCGAAGCGTCCGGACTGGTAAAGATGCTCAGCAAAGCGTTCGAAGAGAATTGCAGGTTGGGTGTTTATACGCCCGCGAAGTACCGCGACGCGGTTAAAAGAGCGGTGGAGGCGATACTATAATGAGAGGTGAGCCATGGTAAGAAAAGAGGCGATGCTCTATACACGTGAGGATACGAAAGTGCGTTGCAACGTGTGCGCGCACCGATGTCTGATACCAGAAGATGGGTTCGGAATCTGCCGAACAAGACAGAACATAAAAGGCAAGTTATACACGCTGATCTACGCAGAAGCATCTTCTGTTAATGCCGATCCGATAGAGAAGAAGCCGCTGTACCATTTCTATCCGGGCAGTTATGCCTTCTCGCTTGGCACGATCTCCTGCAACTTCCAGTGCAGGCACTGTCAGAACTGGTCTATCTCTACCGCACGGGTGGGCGATATCCCGACATTTGAGATCACTCCTGAAGAATCTGTCTGGCGTGCGAAACAAAACCGGTGCGAGGGGATTGCATGGACGTATAACGAGCCGGTGATATGGTTCGAATATACCTATGACAGTGCCAGACTGGCGAAACGTGAGGGGCTTTACACCGTATACGTGACGAACGGTTATATGAGTGAGGCGGCACTGGATGAAATAGCACCTGTTCTGGACGCTGCGAGCGTGGATGTTAAAGCTTTCAGCGATTCGTTCTATAAACGTGTTTGTGGCGCCCGATTAGAGCCCGTTCTGGAGACCTGTGAACGTATGATCGAGAAACGGATACATCTTGAGCTCGTATACCTGATCATACCCGGCTATAACGACAGTACAGAGGAGCTGAAGCAGTTCGCTGAGTGGGTTGTTGGACTGAATGCGTCAACACCGGTACATTTCTCACGGTTTTATCCCGCATATAAGATGCTTGATGTACCTCCAACGAGTACCGCGTGCCTGGAGAATGCGTATAAGATCGCGAAAGATGCGGGGGTTGAGTACGTATACCTTGGCAATGTTCCCGGACATAAATACGAGAATACTTACTGTCCCGAATGCGGCGAATTGCTAATCCAGCGTACGAACTACAGGGTGAAACGCCGAATCAGGGACAATAGATGCCCTGCCTGTGGTAGAGAACTAAACATTATATTATAATAGAAAAAAGTAAAAATAGGAAGAGGAAAACTAAATAACTCCGCTCCCCCTTCACGACGACTTTGCCTTCATTGTTATTTCCATCGAGGAAACGTTTGCTTTGTCTCCTCCTTCGCCCACTATCGACTCTGTTCCTATCTTTATATCCTTTATCTCTACGCCTGGCATGAACTTGTTCTTGACCACTTCGGCGGTGTCTACAGCCCGCGAGATCGCTCTCCCGCGCGCTTTTATCACCACTTCGTCAAATCCATTGTTAAACTGCGTCACCACTGCCAGGACATAGCTCATCACGGGCTTGTTTCCGATATATATCACGTTATCTTCTGCCATTTTCGCATCACCTCGTATTGTACCTACCCGGATTTATATATGACCCATATATTATAAAAGGCTTCCTCTTCGATCACTTGCCACCGTATTTCTCCTCGGGATCAAAGACCTTCTCCCCTATTATCTCCCCGTCTATCCTGCGGTAAAAGCAGGAGCGATAACCTGTATGACATGCCCCGCCGATCTGTTCCACCTTTAGAAGCACGGAATCACCATCACAGTCTACAAGTATCTCCTTCACCAGTTGCTCGTTACCCGAGGTTTCGCCCTTACGCCACAACTTATTCCTGCTCCTGCTCCAGTAATGCGCCTTGCCCGTCTCGATGGTGAGTCTTAATGCCTCATCATTCATATGCGCGAGCATAAGCACCTCACCGGTCTCATAATCCTGTGCTATCGCGTGTATCAACCCGCCTTCTTTATCCATATCTATATGCACTTCCTCTTTCATTTTCTTACCACTTCACTCTGGTCCCCCTCTCGCTCTCTCAACGCTTCCATCGTCTCCTTATGCAGCGTCACTAACAGATCTCCAAGCTGTCCAAATATAAGAAACTGCACACCCGCGATTATCATGAGAGAAGTGAAGATGGTGAGTGGTACACGCGTTATCCCGTTTAACCACTCATATACGACATAAACACCGGTGCTAACGCCCGTAATGATGAATAACGAGCCGATAATGCCGAAATAGAATACGGGATTATGGGTCTTCGCAAGCTCGTAAAGTGTGTAGGTGATTCTTAGACCGTCCTTCAGGAAGTTGAGTTTAGATCTGCCCCGTCTCTTACGGTAATTTATCGGTACTTCCTTCAACCGGATGCCTTTCTTCACTGACTCCACGGTCATCTCTGCTTCGATCTCAAAACCCTCCTTCTCCAGCCGCATCTTATCCACCGCTTCCCGTGTGAACGCGCGATAGCCCGATAGTATATCCTGTAGCTTGATCCGGTAGCCCACACTGAATATCTTATTCAGAACCCAGTTGCCCAGCCGATGCAGCATCACAAATGCGCCACCATAGGCGAATCTATTGCCAATAACATGATCCGCCTCACCCCGCTCTATAGGCTCTAACAATCGTTCCACTTCTTCTGGTATGTACGTGCCATCACCATCAATCATCACGATTATATCGCTATCAATGATCTTAAAAGCCTGTCGGACTGCATTACCCTTACCCGTACCTCGCTGCACCACCACCTTCGCACCAGCCCGGCTTGCTATCTCCCGCGTTGAATCTGTACTGTTACCATCAATAACGAGGATATTCTCAAAACCCTGTCGTTTGAACCCATTTATTACCTCACCTATCGTCTCTTCCTCGTTCAGCGTTGGTATCAGGATACAGACATCTCTCATTCTAAGCAGTCAGTCCTCTTTCTCCTCTTTACTCAATATCCTCACGCTATCGCCGCGAACAGTGACGGGAATCGGCACCATTGCTTCAAATAGCTCGATTGTGAGTTCCTCATGGGTCTCATCCACCTTCTTCACACGCGCTTTCTCGCCTTTAAACGGACCTGATACGATCTCAATTATGCTGCCCTCCTCTATACCGGTTACCGAAGGCTTCGGGGTGAGGAAATGTTCAACCTCGTCCAGTTTCATGTCTCCACTGATCAGCCCCTTTGCATGCGGTATGTTCGGTATTATCTGCTCAATCACGTCCGGGAAGGCTGCTTCTATCAGTACATAGCCCTTTAACTCATCAGGGACCAGAATGGCTTTTATACCATGCTCCTGCGGCTCCATATCCCGTATCGCGACAACTATAAGGTTCGCAACCGCCTGTTCCTGATTGACGGTCGTCTTCAACGCGTAGATCATCTCTTAAATCCCTACCAGCAGTTTCGGTAAGATCACCATCAATACATACATGAGATAACCGATAGTACCAATCAGAGCCATAGCGGCACCCGCTATCTTGGAGACCTTGAAGAACTCGTCCCGGCTCGGTCTCCGCACCAGCTTCAATATTCTCAGGTACTCATTCAGTTTCTTCGAGAGTTCCTCGATCTTTAGATTCTTTGTCAGATCGTTTAGCTTATTGTCCATGACTACATCACTATACCTTACACCACTATCTCAATGCCGTACTTCTCCCGTCTTCGCTCCTTACGCGCGTAGATCTGCTCGGACTTCACGCCTGTGACTACCAGTAACGTTCGCATCGTGTTCTTCAGTTCGGGACTTATCTGAACGCCCCAGATTATCCTCGTGTCCGGGTTCATCATCTTGTAGACCTCCTGGAGCGCCCCTTCCGCTTCCTCTACCGTCATGTCGTCTCCACCTGTTACGTTTATCAGTGCAGACCTGGCACCAGATACCTCTACCTCGAGTAATGGCGAGCTTAACGCTTTCTTTACCGATTCTATCGCCTTGTTCTGCCCGTCTGATTCACCAAATCCTATCATCGCCATACCCCCGTCTTTCATTACGGTTCGCACATCTGCGAAGTCGAGGTTCACAAGTCCTGGCTTGGTTATCAGCTCTGTGATGCCTTTCACCGCACGCATCAGAACCTCATCCGCGACACGAAACGCATCATTTAGTGGTAAGCGCGGAACCACTTCCAGCAATTTGTCATTTGGTATCACTATCAGGGTGTCTGTACTCTCCCGCAGCTTCTCCAGCCCGATCTCTGTGTTCTCACGCCTTATGTTGCCTTCTGCACTGAACGGCAGTGTAACCACGCCAATAGTAAGCGCGCCAGCGTCTTTTGCCGCCTGTGCCACTACCGGTGCGGATCCCGTACCGGTTCCACCACCTAATCCACAGGTTACAAATACCAGGTCCGCATCTTCCACAATAGCTCTAATCTCCGCTTCATTCTCTCTTGCAGCCTCTTCGCCCAACCTCGGGATACTGCCGGCGCCCAGACCATGAGTTGTCTTACGCCCGATCAGTAATTTCCTTTCCACCTTTGAATATAACAAGTGCTGTGCATCGGTATTCAGAGCAAATAATTCGGCGCCATAGATCCCTTCCTCCGTCATCCTCTGTATCGTATTGGTGCCACTACCACCGCAACCAATAACTTTAATTACCGTTTTCGACCTTTCCAGTAGAGACTCAAGGTCGCTGTCTTCATGCATTAATATACCCTCACCACCTTCTGTAATCGCTTCGCTGCTACCAATCTGGCTCATTTTTTCCCTCCTTACTCTATAAATATAAAGAATTTGTTTTTTATATGTTTTCTATCAGATAAACCCGGATGCGGAGGAGGGGATTTGAACCCCCGAACCCCTTCGGGACAGCGACCTCAACGCTGCGCCTTTGTCCACTTGGCGACCTCCGCATGCATAATAGTAATATTTATAATATTCATTATAGTAATAGTTGCTGTGTTGCACAGTACTTCCGAAAACATAAAGTTCCGAATATCTGACTCACATCTTAGCATTGAAATCGGAGTGCACCATTAAAGGTATGCACCATTAAAAGTAGATACCAGGTTAAGAAACAATAAAGAAAGGAAAATGGGTATGCGAGATGAAAAGGAGGAAATACACGCGGGATTTCAAAATTGGTGTAATTAGAGAGGTCGAGAAGCAGGTAACCGTCTGCACAGGTATCGCGTGAGAACGGAGTTAGAAACGCGATCCAGAATGTTGCTGTGGAGTTCCCCGCGTATGGCTACAGGCGAATAACAGCCGAAGTACGGAAGACGCGGCTATACAGTTACAGTGTTACAGTAATTCACAAGCGTGTGTTGGGGCTCATGCGGACAGATAATCTCCTCTGTGTCAGAAAGACATTTAAGCCGCGAACCACCGATTCTTCACCTACGCTCATGACATATCCAGACCTGGTGAAAGTAGCGGAATAGCAGATTGAATCAGGTATGGGCTTCTGATATCACATATAT
>JAODGH010000005.1 GCA_025464325.1 Methanosarcinales archaeon
TATAATACAAGGATAGCAATCACTTTGGGCGGATAAGAGCCCATATATGAGGCGCCGAAATGGGTTATTTCACCGTCTAAATTGCCTATCGTCAGCTTCAAACCCGCTTCCTGTACCAGTTCACCCTTGAATGCCCTTGATAACAATGCATGAAGAACCGGATCAGTCACTTTCAGCCCCTGCCTCGCTACATGCACCTCACCCATACAATTACCCGATTTCAGCACTTTGTGTAACAAAATGGCGCCTCCGCTGGACTCGAAGATGAACATGAGCACGTTCCACGTACCGAAATCCTGTATCCTGTATGATAACAGTTCGCCAGATACAAGGAAAGAGAACATCATATCCTTAAACTCCTTTATGTATGGCGGTTTGGCGTTCTCCATACATTCTCGCATCATACACGAAGGCATAAGAATCCGCCTCGCCATCTCACAACATAAGCCCTCCTCCACCCAGTAAAGTGCCGTTGAGCGCTGATAGGGCTTCTGTGGTGGATCCTTAGCCAAATCATAGAAGTACGTGTGTCCTATCTCATGCGCACATGCGAACCGCTGCCTGACCAGCGGCAGCTTATTGTTTATCTTCATCGTAAAACCGCCACGACATGGTACTATCAGCGCATCGGTCTCCATTGGCTCTCGCTCTATCTCAACCACCTTGCGCTCCTTTGCCACTATCTCTGGATTGACCGGTGGCACCTTCTGCCCCGCTTTAGACACTAATTGCTCCACTTCCGCGAATAGCGCGCGCTTCACCGCATTCCGGTACCCCTCAAATTCGGCGATATCGAGCTCACGCCTGCTTATCCGATGTGCACTCAGATGCTCACCCAGCCATAGCCATAGCTTCCTCTCCGCTTCGTATCTGGCACCCATCTGTACGCTTAGATCACCCCGCTCAAACCCGCCCATATCTGGTTTATATCCAGTCCCACCACATGAAGTACCACATAAGCGCCGATAAAAGTCCCGATCATACTGCCGACATTCGCCAGTGCAGCCACAAATATGATCTTGAAAACCTTGTTACGCATCAATTGACGCAAAGAGTCCACTTTCATCATCTTCCTCACGTCTTCAGCCGAGGGTTTTCTCAACTTTGCCTCTGCCAAACCAGCGAACCAGCCGGCAGCGAGGAACGGGTTTAACGATGTTAGCCATGCCACTGCGAATGCAGTCAGTGCTGAAAACGGATGCCCGCGTGCGATCAGCACCCCAAGGGCGGACAGACTCCCGTTTATTATAAACCACCAGAACAGAGCACGAACGAGTATGTCGGGCGATAGCCCTGAGAATAAGATTGCCACTACGAGTATCGCGATGACAACACCCAGACCTACCCCAAATATATTCTTTATACTCAGTCTGCCCGACTCTGACACCCGGCACAACTCCGCACGCGGCGGTATCAATTCTGGATGTTCGAGTAATCGTTTTATTCCCGCCACATGTCCGGCACCGACCACCGCAACTATCTTCTTACCGTTTGTAACCTCGTTCTTGAGTGCGAGTAAACTACCTGCTATGTATGCATCCCTCTCATCCAGCAACGTAGTAGCGGCACCGGGCGAAAACTTCCTCAACTCTTCTATCAGTTTCGTCACCACGTCTTCATCCGTCAAACTGTTCAGATCTATATCCTTAGTCTTGCCACCAAAACTGCCGACGTTCGCAATTGCCAGAATGATTGAGAATAGCATCTTTAACTTCTCTATGAATCGCATCCTCTTCCAGAACCGTTGCATCGTTATCTGTATCGGACGATCGATCAGAGCGATACTGCAGCCGAGCTCTTCTGCCTTCTTTATCGCCGCCAGCATCTCTGCACCGGGTTCTATACCGAGTTCACTACCCATTCGCCTCTGTACATACGCTAACAGCCAGTGAGTGAGCATTAAAAACGGCTTGCCACCTGCTATCGCATCTTTAACCGAGAAATCAGGAATATCGCCCTTTAGTGCTTCATATCTCGACTGACAGAGCTCAACAGCAACAATATCCGGCTTCTCACGCTCTATTACCGCTTCAACCTCACGTACACTCTTCTCTAAGATGTGTCCTGTCCCGACCAGGATAATATCATCCTCAACCATCAGTATAACCTGCTTATAATACTTCTCGCATTATAAACTCTATCGCTGCTTAGAACGGTACCGTAATATGGCGGCGACACCGCCAAATGCACGTTTCAGTTGTGCACCTTCCTCAAAATCCGATGTTATCAATTCCACACTGGCTCCGGTCTCTTCCGCCTTGTCCACCAGTTCGTGTAGCAGATCCATATCTATATCTGCCGATAATAAGAGCGTATCAACCGCACCCAGCTCCAGTTTCCTCAATACCT
The DNA here is from genome assembly GCA_025464325.1 of Methanosarcinales archaeon. Classification (GTDB taxonomy): domain Archaea; phylum Halobacteriota; class Syntropharchaeia; order Alkanophagales; family Methanospirareceae; genus G60ANME1. The sequence continues at coordinate 2,350 of JAODGH010000005.1, forward strand.
CGTCCTTACCGTACGTGACCAACTGGTCATCATTCGCAAGGAGTTTCATGAATCGAACCATCAGTTTCTTCTCTCTTACCAGATCCTGCCCCTCCAGAACTTCATCGGCTTTCTCTACCAGTTCATACAGACCCGATTCATCGGTATATGCAACATCAAAAGCGCCAAGAATCTTGTTCCTGAGCTCGTAATGCAGATATCCACCTTTAAGAAATTCGTCTTTCGTTGGGCTCGGACCGCCTATAAGAATACCTTTGAGATCGTGCACAGAGAGCAATATCTGGGTCGCATGCTCCCCTATTCGCTTATAGAAATCTTCTATCGCGATCTCACGCAGCCGCTGGAATCGCGGTGCCGACTGCCCGCCCTTCCTTATCTTACCGGGAACGGAAGAAGTAAGATGCTTCAATGATTCTACCACCTTACCCTGCAGTATTCCAATCGTTGCTTCCCTTCGATCAAGCACAATGAGCCCATATTTATCTTTCTCCTCGATCATAGCCTCCAGCGGCTCTAAATAGAACGAGGAATCACAGTGATAGATATAAGAGAGTACCTTCTCGGGTGGTTCGAGTATATATGTCTCTATATCGGTCCTGTTGCCGCCTTTGTCCACCGCACCGCAGAAGATAACCAGCCCGTTCTCACCCACGTACAGATATTTCAGTTTCGATATGATGGAATCAAGCGCACTCTGTACGTTCGTACGCGTTGATTTGCTCTTTATGTTCATTGCCTGCCCGTATTCTTCACGTAGATGTGATGTGACATCCGATATCTGCTTGTCCGGCGGGATATAAACAGATATCAGCTCGGTACCGCGACCACCCTTCTTCCTCAGCTCTTCCAGTATCTTCTTGAATTCATACTTCTTTATTCGATCCATCTTCTCTCCTTTATCTTCCCCCTGTTAATACCATATGAATATGCGGCAACCGGGATTCGAACCCGGGTTACAGGCTTGGGAAGCCCGTGTCCTACCGCTAGACTATTGCCGCCCGTTTATATCGCTCCAGGAATTCATCATACTCCAGAGCCAGAGCGACAGCGGCAGATATTAGTGCTTCTAACGGGTCGCCCCGTTTCATCTTCACATATAGTACCGGTGTACCCATCAATTTATGCTTGATTGCATAAGTTGCAATATCCACATCCTCATTTTCCAGTAGTTTGGACGTCAACGGTGCTAACAGGGTATGATCCTCACCCGGTATCTCCACTCTCAGTTCCCTGTCACTCCGCTCTATTATTCTTATCCTTTCACCTTCTTCTTCCATCATATCAGACCCTTTCCATAATCTTCTGAAAGTTTACGCGTCTCCACACGTTTACACCTCTCGCATGTGAGTACATTCCCTTTCCTCTTCAAATCGTGTTTGCATTTCATACATATCGCCTTTATCACGCCCAGATCCTTCGCTTTGGTACTCAGTCTCAGTGTCTTTGCATCTATTACCTTCGCTTTTACCACGTCGAGATAGCCAAATTCCTGCTGTAATTCCGTCACATATCCGTTCCTAACGTTTGATATATGAATGATACCCTGGCTGGGAGCAGCAACTTCTCGGCTCTCCTTGCCCTTCACGCAGCCTATACTCACAATTGCGACGTTATCCTTTATATCCATAACCTGCCCTATCACCACATCACCCTCTTCAATCGTAGGAGGTGTTTCCACACGCGGTATCACGTTTATAACCCTGTTATTGCCTATACTAACCTCACCGATATAAGAAGCGTACAAATTACCGCCCTGATCATACACCCCTGTGCCAGGGATGAACTCCTCAGAAGTGCCCAGGAAATCGCCGGGCAATACTATCTTATCCCCTCGTTCCATCTTCTTCACTCGTCCCATTTCTATTGTCTTATATATTATAAGTACCGGGAAGTAAAAGAATTAATCAGCCTCCATCATAATCCCGCAACAAGATCAAGCAAAGCGGTCCTGGGCTCTTTCGCTTTCACCACGCCCGAAGCCAGTAACACGCCATCCGCACCAAGTTCAATTGCCGCTCGGACATCATCACCGTTTGTCACACCCGCACCACAGAGCACCACGCAATCGCTGAACACAGACTTCACCGCTTCGACTGTATTAGACACTATCTCGGGATCCACCTTTGATACCGCTCTACCACTGCCTATCAATTCCGGTGGTTCAACCGCTATGGCATAGGGCTTCAATTCTGCAACTGCACGGCTGACCGAGATATTGTTCGTACATACTATCGTCAGCAGGTTCAAATCCGCGGCTTTACTCACTATGAAATCAATATCGGCTATTTTGAGCCGGTGCTCTGAATGATTCACCAGAGTACCAGCTGCACCCGTCTCCTTCACCGACTCCAGCGTTACAAACCCGGTGTGACTGCCGGGCTCCACGGCATCCACATGCTGAGCAAAGCACGGTATATTAACTGTTGAAGCTATCTTCGCGAGTTCCACCTGCTGTGGACATATAGCAATACTCACACCCTGCTTCGATGCCACATCTGCGCATATCCTCGCGAGCTCGAACCCTCTTCTACCCGCCGATTCCGCATATGCCTTCACGTTCAATACGATTACAGGTGTTCCCAATTTCGTCCCGCCACCCATCCCCTCTACTTCCCTCCTTTCTTAATACTACGTTCTGACTATGGTTCAATATGAACGGTTGTATTTAATAAAGTTTATTACTCAATCTATTATCTGCATTGTACCACTCGGACATACCTCTATACACCGCATACAGCGTGTGCACCTGCCATAATCAACTTTAACGGGCTCCACCTTCTGTATGGCAGCCTCAGGGCATTCATCCACGCAGACAAAGCATGCACCACATTTACCTATCGCCGCCACATATACACTCCTGTCATACCTGTAGCGTTCAAGCTTCTTCATCTCTATCTCTATATCTTATAGCAGCTTCCACGAACGCGCGGAACGGTGGTGATGGCTTACCCGGTCGCGATTTGAACTCTGGATGGAACTGAGTGGCGAAGAAGAAAGGATGATCTTCCACCTCCAGTATCTCCATTCTCAACCCACTACGGTCTGTACCCGAAAATACAGCACCTTTTTGCTCTATCTGATCTATATAGTCGGGATTGACCTCATATCGATGCCTGTGCCGCTCTATTATCTTCTTCTTACCATACACACGTTCTGCTAATGTACCGGTCCGTACAAACACCTCATAATCACCCAATCGCATCGTACCACCTTTGAAATCGATATTTTTCTGTTCCACCTGTAGATCTATGACTGGATGGGGTGTCGTGCCCAATTCTGAACTGTTTGCATCTTCGAGTCCCACGATATGCCTTGCCACTTCTATAACCGCGAGCTGGAACCCGAAACACAGACCCAGAAAAGGTATTTTATTCTCCCTCGCGTACTCTATCGCTTTTATCTTTCCCTCGGCACCGCGAACACCGAACCCGCCCGGGACAAGTACACCATGCACATCAGCGAAGAAATCATTCATATTCTTGCCTGATTCCAGATCCTCAGATTCTATCCATTTTGGCTCCACTTTACAGCCCGTCTCGGTCGCCGCGTGCTTCATCGCCTCTTTTATGCTCAGATATGAATCTTCTAACCCGGTGTATTTACCCACTATCGCCACTTTTATCCTATTATCAGATATTGCTCTGCTACGTTCGACCATTTCAGACCACTTAAGGTCATTTTTCAGTACCTTCAGCCTCAGTTTGTCCATTATGAACGTGGCAATACCCTCACGCTCGAGCAGCAATGGCACTTCGTATATATCATCGGTATCTGGCGCGCTGATCACTGCTTCGGGCTTCACGTTACAGAACATCGCGATCTTACGCTTAACCGCAGCATCAAGCGCTTCTTTACTCCTGCATACTATTATGTCCGGTTGAAGACCAAGCTCGCGAAGTGCCTTCACAGAATGCTGTGTGGGCTTCGTCTTCGGTTCGCCAAGCGTGGTGAAAGGAACAAGAGTGAGATGAACGAGTATGAAATTGCTCTCCTCTTCCTCGCCATGCATCTGTCTGACCGCTTCAAGGAAAGGCATACTCTCTATATCGCCCACTGTGCCGCCTATTTCAACCAGGCAGATGGCAGCATCGCTCTTATCTGCCACTCGTCGTATCCTCGCCTTTATCTCATCTGTTACGTGCGGTATGATCTGAACCGTCTGACCCAGATACTCACCCCGTCGTTCACGTTCTATCACCGCCGAGTAGACGATCCCGGTGGTTATATTATGCTCGCGGGTGAGTTCAACATCCATAAACCGCTCGTAATGCCCGAGATCGAGGTCCACCTCTGTACCGTCACCCAGAACGTACACCTCTCCATGCTGATACGGGTTCATCGTGCCCGCATCTATGTTTATGTACGGGTCTATCTTTATCGGTATGACATCATAACCCTTATTCTTCAATATTCGACCGATGGATGCCATTGTTATACCCTTGCCAAGTCCACTCATCACCCCACCGGTCACTACTATATACTTCATCACCTATTCTTTCACTTCAAATTCCTCGATATTTAGTTTGCCATCCTCGGTCTCGATCAGTTTCTCCACTTTGTATTCCGCTTCGTCCAATTTCTTGTTGCAGAACCTGCACAGACCTATCCCCTCCTCAAATATCTTCAACGACTCCTCCAGACTGAGATTACCCGCGCTCAACTGCTCTACTATCTCCTCCAGCCGCTTCATTGCAGCTTCAAAAGTCGTATCCTCGTCCTTATCCATCATATCTGTAATATGTAACCATAATATTAATTGTAAGATAGTTCAGCAGGGTTCGATGGTCGAAGGTGGCTTCGATGATATCGCATAGGTCACCCAGGTCACACCCCTCACCTCATTTGTTATCCGCCTGCTTATATCCTCCAGCACATCGTACGGTAGTTTCACAAAATCAGCAGTCATCGCCTCCCGCGACTCAACCACCCTCACCGTGACGATCCTGCCGAGGCGTCTTGCATCGCCCATTACACCGGTCGCGAGGTCATCACCAACCACAGCAAATGCCTGCCATACCTTATAATACCAGCCGCTGCGTTTCAGTTCCTCCTCCACGATATGTGATGCTTCACGGCATATCCGCAGTTTTTCCTCCGTTACCTCACCTATAATGCGTGCTGCGAGACCGGGACCCGGAAACGGATGTCTGTTTATTATTGTCTGAGGTATGCCGAGTTCCTTTGCCACTCGCCTCACCTCGTCCTTATACAGGTCCCTTATCGGTTCGATCAGCCTGAGTCCAAGTTTCTCTGGTAATGCCCCCACGTTATGATGCGATTTTATGCATGAGGCTTTACCCGAACCCGCTCTTGCGCTCTCTATCCTATCGGGATAGATCGTGCCCTGTGCGAGAAAATCAGCTTTTAGCTTCTTAGCTTCTGCCTCAAAGATGTTTATAAAGAGTTCTCCTATCACCTTTCGCTTATCCTCCGGGTCTTTAACACCACGCAGGCGATTGAGAAAACGCTCTCGCGCATCTACAAATACCACTCTCAACTTGAGATCGGTTCCGAATGTTTTTAACACCTCCTCCTTCTCTCCTTTACGCAACAGACCGTTATCAACGAATATGCATGTTAACCGGTCGCCTATGGCTCTGTTGACGAGAACTGCGGTAGTTGCAGAATCTATGCCCCCGCTCAGCCCGCATACAACTCTGCCATCACCAACCTGGTGCTTTATATCGTCTATCGTATCCCGTACAAAAGATTCGATTGTCCAGTTCCGTTCACAACCACAGATACGATACAGGAAATTCCACAGGATCCTGTCACCTTTATCTGTGTGGTGAACCTCGGGATGGAACTGGACACCATAGATATTAGAGATTCTGAAGGCTGCCACGGGTGAGTTACTGGTATAACCTATTATATCGGCACCGTCCAGTTTCCGGATCACATCCCCGTGTGACATCCATACATTCAGTCTGCCTCCCTCATTCATGCCATGGAACAGTGCCGAATCGCGATTGAAGAACAGTTCTGCTCGACCAAACTCACTCTTCCTGCCGGCTTCCACCACTCCGCCTTTCAGGTACGCGATCAGCTGGGCACCATAACAGATACCAAGCACGGGTATGTCCAGCTCAAGGATGCGGGGATCACATCTCGGACTGTCCGGGTCATGAATACTGAACGGGCTACCAGAGAGTATGATACCCTTGATTCTCTCGCTTTTGAGATCTTCCGCCGGAACGTCAAATGGTAAAAGCTCAGTATATACACCGAGGTCTCGACACCGTCTCACTATGAGGTGGCTGTACTGTCCACCGAAATCGAGCACCACTACCCTGTCCTTGCTACTCTGTTCCGTCATCGACAGGCAGGTTTTCCAGTGCCTGCTTGACGAGTTCCGCGGGATACTCGTAATCCACAAGCTTACCCTGCAAGAATGCATCGTATGCTTGCAGATCAAAATGCCCGTGACCACTGTTATTGAAGAATATCACCTCTTCCTTACCCTCTTCTTTGCATCTTATTGCCTCATCAATCACCGCTTTTACCTCGTGTGCCGATTCCGGTGCGATGAGGAACCCTTCTGTTTCCGCGAATAATTTCGCCGCCTTAAACACTTCGGTCTGGTGATATGCCGCCGCTTCTATCCAGCCTTCCTTCACTAACTTGCATAGCAGTGGTGCATCACCATGGTATCGCAACCCACCGGCATGAATCGGTGGTGGAACGAAGGCATGACCCAGTGTGAACATCTTCAATAGCGGTGTCATACCCGCGCAATCACCAAAATCATACATGTATAATCCTTTGGTCAGTGTCGGGCATGCCATTGGCTCACATGCCACCACCCTTAAGTCCGGCTTATCACCCCTGAGTTTATCTGCGACAAACGGGAAGCACGCACCGCAGAAGTTACTGCCTCCTCCCACACAGCCAAATATCACATCAGGATACTCACCTATCTGCTCAAATGCACGTTTCGCCTCCAGTCCCACCACGGTCTGGTGTAGCAGCACGTGATTGAGCACAGAGCCGAGAGCATAATGCGCCCTGTCATCATTAGCCGCATCTTCTACCGCTTCAGATATCGCTATTCCAAGACTGCCCGATGTGTTTGGATCGTTCTGCAGGTACTTACGACCAAATTCGGTGTTGGTACTCGGGCTCCTGTACACCTTCGCATTCCAGGTCTCCATCATTACCCGCCGATAAGGTTTCTGATCGTAACTCGCCGCAACCATATAAACCGTGCATTTAAGCCCGAAGAGCATGCAGCCAAATGCGAGTGCAGAACCCCACTGCCCTGCTCCGGTCTCCGTTGCTATTCGCTCTGTACCCTCTTTCATGTTATAATATGCCTGTGCAACTGCGGTATTTGGCTTGTGACTGCCCGGAGGACTGACACCTTCCCACTTGTAATAGATACGAGCAGGTGTCTTCAGCTTCGCCTCCAATCGAATCGCGCGATACAGCGGTGTAGGGCGCCATAGCCGGTACACATCCCGCACCTCATCTGGTATCGGTATCCATCGCTCTGTACTCGCTTCCTGCTTTATCAATTCCATCGGGAATATCGGTGCTAACTCCTCTGGCTTTATCGGCTCCTTCGTTGCCGGATTTATCGGTGGATCCAGAGGTGAAGGCAGGTCTGCCTGTATGTTGTACCACTGACGCGGTATCTCCTCCTCACCCAGTAATATCTTTTCCTCCATCTCCTTTACCTCTCAATGTTAATGCTATCGTTTTTACTCAATATATCGTTTGCAGAATTCTACGTTCCTCCTCAATTCCTCATAGTCCATCTCACTTTTAGTTCTATCACGCCAGAATACTTCGATCACCATATATTTAACACCGGTGGACCCCAAAAGCTCGAATATCAGATCGAGATCCAGATCTCCCCGCCCTATTGATATATGATCCTGTCTATCATCGAGCGAGCAATCATGCAGGTGTACGACTGCTATCTTTGTACCACAGGCATTCACCCACCTCATTATATGCTCTATGTAGTCACCCGTGGATCGTCCCAGCTCTGCCAGTATCGCGTGTCCGATATCGAGCGTGAGGTAGAATCTGGATGATGACAATGCTTCGAGTATCATATCAGACCATTCAAACGGTACAAGATCATTCTCCACGCATACCTGCATACCGAGCCCGGATGCCAATCTCGCTATTTCCTCATACCTGCTAATCGCTCTGCTCTTTACCTCCGCCCGTATCTCCGGTATCTTATACGTGGACAATCGGGGATGGATATGCAAGTTGTAATACAGTGGATCAAATTCAGCCGAGAACTCCATACAGCGCTTAAGAACCGCCATACTCGCATTTGTTAACTCTTCACGTGGATGCATTACCGTGATATCGAGTGGTGAATGAAACGCTATACCCATACCCAAAATCGCCAATAATTCTATCAAATCTGTCTTCTCAGCATTGCTCATGCACTCTGGTAAGGGATAATCGAGCGAGAATTCGACGAAATCCAGTCCAAGTGCATAGAGTTCTTCTATAGTACGTCTGAATGGGCGATTGCCGTACCAGATCGGTGAGCCTAATAGAACGCGCATGGTTAGCTCTTTTCACTATTAATTGTTGCTGTATCTATCCTTCACAATGATGTAGGTTACAAGAACACCGGTGAAGAACCCGGTGAACGAGAATACGAGAGTGAGCAAGAAAGTAGTAGTATCATTCCCGTACAACACTTTACCCGCGTAAAAACCACCAAATAAGCCGATAATGGCAAGACCCGAGATAAAAAGAGAATAGGGGAGGGAAACTAAAAAAATATTGTCCCTGAGTTTATCTTTTATTTTTGCTGCCCTGTGCCACATTTACACCTTTGCGCTATTACTTACACCTTCGTCCACAGCATGAATGCGATCAGGAGCCCGTATATAGCAACAGCCTCTGCAAGTGCGACAAATATCAGCACTCGACCGAACAGTTCGGGTTTCTCGGCAGTAGCGCCAACCGCCGCTGCTCCCGTAGCCGCTATTGCAATGCCTGCACCGATCCCCGCACCCGCCATTGCGATCCCTGCCGATAAAGCAGCCCAGCCGCTGCTAATGCCTTCCGCCGTTGCTCCTCCCTCCTGCGCAGATGCCACACCTATGAGAAACAGGAGCAAGCAAAGCGTAAATGCAAATGTATATCTCGCCTTCATTTCTTCTTTACTCACCTTTCTCTCTTGCTAAATTGAAGAGGCTACGAGATATATAAAAGTAACGGTTTTTTGATGGATATGTTTTTATGTGATTTATGATACATATCATAATTAAGATGGATGAAGCGGTTGAACGAGCAATGCGACGAATGAAGGCGATGATGGTGAACTGGGGGTTTGGTGAGGGCTGCAGTACGGTATATGCCGTGCTTGCCACCGCGCGGGAGCCACTCACCGCGGAAGAGATAGGGAAAAGAACCAATTACGCCTATTCCTCTACTATAAACTACCTCAATACGCTCATACGGATGGGTCTGGTGGATCGTGTGAGGCGTTTCAGGAAGAATCTATACATAGCGAACGTTAATTTTGTAGCTTTGATAAAGGCAGAGCTTGATAAGTTTAAAGACCACCTTTATCAGCTCGGTAGTGATTTAGAGGGAGTAAAAGAGCTCGAACACCTGAATAGTAAGATAGAGCACGCAATATCGTATTTGAAGAAGGTGGAGCGTGCAGCAGATAATCCCGAAGAGGAGGGATGAGAGATGCAATTACTGAAAAATAAGCGACTGAATTTCAGCCCCAGGATCGTGCTCACCGCCGATGAGACGATGATGAGCAAGTACAGGTGGGGTATATTCGTTGGTTTCTCCACCTGTATGCCTCAGGGCATCATACCTGACTGGTTTTATTTTAGCGTGTGGGCGCCACCAGTGCCTCGTAAGAACGGGCGTGCACTGTATGCCGATTTCGGATTGAGGGTAATGGAGGCGGTACTGGCTGAAGCATTCGGTGCCGACGAGGTTGCTGTTGTACATCCACGCGATTTGAACCGTGTTGTGGGCGAGAGAACAGAGATAATAGGTATCAGCGGTCACGACTTCATGGGTATCAACCCACCCACCTCGGAGTTCGTTGATATGCTGGATATAGGACCACCGTACAATCGCGTGAAGTTCTTTGAATTGATGCGCAATCCGGTAATGAAAGAGAATATCGTGGTGATAGGGGGTAAAGCGGCATGGCAGTTAGCGGATGAAGAGGTGATGGACAGACTGAACATAGATTATGTGCACCTTGGTGAAGGTGAGATAACGGTACCCGAGATGTTCCGATGTATACTGGAAGGTGAGAAACTGCCGCGGATAATAAAGGGCAAGGAGCCAGATACTGCAGAAGTACCCAATATACTCGGCGCTACGATCCATGGTCTGGTGGAGATAGGCAGGGGCTGCGGTCGTGGCTGCGCATTTTGCACACCGAACATGCAGCGGCTACGATATCAGTCGATCGAGCATATTGCACGCGATGTAGAGACGAATATAAGAGCAGGTCAGACATCTATATGCCTGCATTCTGAGGATGTGCTCCGATACGGTGCCCGGGGTATACCGCCGAACGAAGACCGTGTAATAGCATTATTCAGGCGAGTGGCGTCAATACCTGGAATAGGGGATATAGGAACGAGCCACATAGCACTCGCCACGGTGTATCATAATCCCGGGCTGGTGAGGGAAGTAGCAGAACTGTGCTATTCAAAGATAGAGACGATGAACTGGCTGGGTGCACAGACCGGTATAGAGACCGGTAGCGAGAGACTGATAGCGAAACATATGCGAGGAAAAGTCCTGCCTTCTCCTCCAGAGCGATGGCGCGAGGTAGTGCTGCAGGCATTTGGCATCCTCGATGACAACAACTGGATCTGTGCGGCAACAATGATAAATGGGCTACCGGGTGAAACCACAGATGATGTTATTAAGAGCATAGAGCTGGTGGAAGATCTGAAGAAGACCTCAACCTTATCGCTCGTGGTACCGATGAACTTCGTATCGATGCGTGGATCTGTACTGGACAACGAGGAATCTTTCAACATGGCAAAGATGACACCAGAGCACTGGCAATTGATGGGTGAATGCGTGGACCATGACCTGAAAGTGGTACCGCGCCTGTTGAGGATGTACAGGAAGGACAGGAGCATAAAGAGCTGGTTGCTCAGTCTCGCCGCTACACGGATGTCAAAAATGCTACAGAAGTACGTGGATAAGATGAGACGTGGAGAGCCACCGACCGACCGGCACGAGATAAGTAAATGGCTCAATCCGGACATACCGGATCTGAGAGGACCGATCTGAGTGTAAAATAAGTAAGTAAGGCGGCTATATCTTTAATGCCTGCGTACACGCACCCTGACTCTCTTCTTGAGTACAGGTACCAGCCGCTCGATCTCTATCTCGCCGTCCTTAACTATTTTATATTCGTTTATTGGTACGTTCGGCAGTTTACCATCAACTTTATAGATATAAAAACCCTCTTCGTTATCTATTGACACCACGAACTCTTTATCCCCCACTTTCTCGATCTTAACACCTGCAACTGCCTTCAATACATCCAGTATGCTCGTACCCTCCTTCACTTCCAGCAGGTAGTGCTCGCCGAACGTATCCAGGGTCTGATACAGACGCTCCTTATTCACCTGGAGCACATGCGTCTTACCGAATTTCTTGCTCTCTATCAGACCTGCTTCCTCAAGGATACGTGTATGTTTCGCTGCCACCGGTACAGATATGCCCAGTTTTTTTGCCAGACCCGATATGTGGTAGCTCTCGTTCATCAAGAGCTTAAGCATCTCTACCCTCGTTTTACTGCTCAACGCTTTGAATAACATCAAGGTTAAATATAGGTTGTCATGATAAATAAGAAGCATTTTATATAACAATTGTTAGTATTATGGCTAAATATTTTGAGCCTTCATCGGAAGAGGTCTTCCTCATGGCTGAATAGCACTTCCCTTATGTCTGATTCACAGCGCTTCAGGACCGATTCCGTGCCCCTCACTATTGCGACCGGGATGCCCTCATTGAATTCGCCCATGACAAGATTCGCGGCTGCGCATACCTCATCTGCTACCGCTTCCTTTGTTATTCGCGCGATCTTACCAAATCGGTCTATCTCCCCACGCCGATCCAGTAATGCCGGTATACCTGATACTCCAATGCAGATACCGGTGACGCCATTTCGGAATGCTCTACCAAATGTGTCAGAAACCAGGACCGATACACTCCTGCCGGTTCGTTCCTCTATTGCCCGTCTGAGCCGGACGGCACTCGCTTGCGGATCTTCTGGTAGCAGAACCGCTTTATCTGCTTCTACGTTGGATTCATCAATTCCTGCGTTTGCACATACAAATCCGTGCCTTGTCTCCACTATTATTATCTTCCTCTCCACCCGTACAAGCTCTCGTGCCTCATCCAGTATAAGCTGGACAATTCGCGGGTCCTTATCTGTATCCACAGCTATCTTCATCGCTTCTTCGCTCACCTGTACCTCCGAGAGCGAAACGACACGCCCCTCGCTCTTCGAGATTATCTTTGAGGTTATTACAATCGCATCATTGTCCTCTATTGAGACACCCATTTCGGCAGCGGCATTGAGAAATAACGCCACCAGATCATCACCCGCTCGTATCTCCGGTATGCCTTCAATACCTATTACTTCCAGTCGGCGTGACATCTTGATCCACTCCCTCTTCTCTTATTACCGAGTTAACGAACGTAAATTAAGCTTTGTGTCATATTACGTCCGGTTCATTGGTCCATTCATGCTAACCACTGTGGGACACAATTATTTGAAAGACTATATTCCATTCACCTTTTGATAATAAGAGGTGCATGAGCGATTCCTACAACAGTTTGTTACGCTTTTAAAGGCTTATACTACTGTTTTATATGAGAACCTTAACCCCGAATATTTTTGGGAATATTATAGCCCAGGAGCCTCATCCAGATCCATCACCGTCTCTGGAACCTCAGTGATCATGCCACGTCCACGCATCTCAAGATGGTAGACCCTGCTGTATTTGAACAGCAGATCAATCGGTGTGAACTTATGATTGAGGTTTGCC
>JAODGH010000019.1 GCA_025464325.1 Methanosarcinales archaeon
TTGGTGATAGTGCATCTATATCTATTTTATCAACCAAAACCGATGCCACTTCCTTATTCGCTTCTGCAATACCACCCACACACAAGCCAATCTTCCTTATATCCTCTTCTCTTTCGATGCGTCCTTTTATTATATCTATAATTGTGTCATCGCCAACCAGCTCGTTGAGGATTGTTCGTCCTCTTTTTTCGTCAAACCAATCTTTTGCGAGGTGAATTACCACATCTAATGTGTTTGTTGGAGATGATTCGAGATATGAATAGAAGAGAGAATATTCTATGTCATCATTCTTAATATGAATTCTTCCCCTGACTTCTTCTCCCAGAGACGGATATGCATTGTATGCTCCAAAATACAGTTCAGCAATGGATGAATGATGGAGTGATAGCATCACCCTCTTCCCATACTCCTCCGTCTCTATTATTTCCGAAAGGCTCACAAGTTTATCAATCAAATTCTTATCTATCCTGAGCTGGTCTTCAAGGAATCGCCTTTCAACCGGGATCTCAAACCTGTAAAATACCGCCAGAGGCAGGAAAACATCTTCCGCGTTTATTTCCTCTTGCGGGTCCTTGCATGTCCTTATATGCTTAATTGATTCCTTTATCTTCTCATATATCTCTTCCTCTTCTACTGTATCCTTATCGGGATCATATGCTTTCAATGCCCATGATAAAAACCACAGGTCTTTCTTGTATCTCTCAAGGTTTCCTGATACTGTCTCGATTCTTTCATCGCTAAAACTGTATTTGTTCACTAAAAAACTTCTAATCATCTCCTCTGTTACGTCTGCTGCATGTATTACCGTCTTACTCAGATATTCAAATGCCGAAGCCTCTTTTGGATGCTCTCCTCTTATCTCTCTCGTTGGTCGCGACCCGATTATGAGTTTTGATTTCAACCCCCTGTTTTTAAAATCACGAACCAACTCTTCGCATTCCATAGGGAATAGATGCGCATCATCCACGATAAAGACCGGTTCTTCATCATTTATCTTTAAAATATCCTCAAAATAGCGGTTGATTCTGTCTTTTAAAGAATTTTTGAGTTCCACCATATAAACATCTCTGCCTTCTTTAGCGAGTTTGAATCCGATATTTTTCAGAATAATAGACTTCCCGGATGCGGGCTCACCCAGCACTAATTGGATATTGTCATTCGCCAGCGCATTTATAATCTCATTCACTTCTTTCCGTTCTACGATGAACCCCTCTTCAAAGTCTATCCATTCTGGCTCTTTCTTGAAGAAATCGCCTTCTGTTGTTTCTCCCTTCCTCAGAACCGACTGAATGGTGGGTATGCTTATTCCTGATGACTGGATCTCATTAATCAAACGCTGTATTAGTTCTTTAATTTCCTCGTGGTCTTTTCGAAGTTCTCCAAAATAATAAAGCGTGATTTCTCGAATAATACTTAAATATTCGACGGAAAGTCCTATCTTCTCGCTAATTTCATTAAATTGTGTTTCAGACAACTCTTTCAGCTCTTTTATAAGCGCTTTCTTTTCATCTTCCGAGAACTCATCAAAAATGTCCTTTATAATTCGCCCCACGACCGGAATGGCGCCAGCAGCTTCTTTCGCTGCAAACTTGACTATGCCATAAGATTTTAGTTTCGTCTCAAGTCGTTCTTTCAACCGCCTAAAAAACGTTTCGAGCCTGTCGTATACCATCTCTAAACACAGTTAGCTATGCTACCATAAAATAGTTTTGGAGATTGAACTGCGCTGTGAGCTATCTATCGCATCTCACGATTAAACGTCATCAATTCGCGCAGATAGATCCTGTAACTGCCCAGTTTACCGCCATAATTGCCCGCGGATATGCCCTGTAGCCCCTCAACATCACGGACATGCTCAATTGCAGCCCGCATCGCGTTCTTCATCACATCAAGCGACAGCCCATTTATTACTATCTCCGGAATACTCGTCACACCCTCCGGAACCTTCGAGCCCGTCAATTTTGCCTTCAATGTTGGACAGTACAGGTGATTTGTAGTAGGACCAATCTCAGGATAGCGTGTCTGTGGCTTTGAACCCGCTGCACAGATATCAAACGGTGTGATCGCGCCATCAACATCTCGTATAGCATCGACCGCCCGTTCGCCCGCTTCCAGTGCCGCTTCCTCCGTACCGCAGTACAGCCATAAATTGCCACCCATAATACCCCGGGCATAGCTGATGTACCGTTCCACCATAAATTCGCCCATCATTATCGGTACTGCAATCATCTCACGACCGAACCTGTGCTCCACGGTCTCGTAACCATCACCACAGTGCCCCACACGGTCCATAGTATCAATCCTCAGCGAAGAATCGAGCGCATTGAAGACTGCTGTTGTTGGTACCACCAGTATACCCTGCCGGATACGTTTCGCCACTTCGTACTCGAGTTTCGCTGCATTAGCACGGTTTATCCATATCTGTACTATCGCACCGATCCTGCCATCCGGAGTCTCCTGTGTGCTCAGCCACTTCTCCACACCACCCTCGGATTCATCAAAGACCGTTGATGGTAGAGCAGTGGCACTGTACGCCGCTCTCTTCAGTAATCGCTCATTCCGTGCCGTTATGCATATCCGTACAACCAGTCCCTCAAAAGCCTCACAATACGTGTCCTCTATATACATCCCTCGCCACCGTTTGGTTTTTACTGCATGTTTTGTACATACCACACCACAATATAAACCCCACTACGTACGCGATGCGACACGAGCTAAAACGGATGCTTAACGCTCGTTCGCTTGAACTGCTCGTTACTGAACATGACTATATAATCCCGGATGCCAACCATCTCGGACATACGTCTCGCGAAATCTTCAACAGATTCGCGGTTATAACCATGAACAACGGTAAAAAGGTTGTATTCCCACTTGCCCGGTATGGTCACGCGTTCATAACAGTGTGTCACCTCTCTATGAGCCGCAAATATGTTCCCAATACGCTCGACAAGTTCTTCCGGTACCTTCCACGCTATAACGGCATTTGCTACTATCCCTACCTTACGCTGATTCACTGAGATTCCCAGTCGCTTTATCACACCCATGCTCTTCAATCTTTTCAATCGTGCTATAACCTCATCCTCACTTAGCCCTGTTCGGGCTGCTATCGCTTTGAATGGTCTCTTGTCCAGCGGTAAACCATCCTGCGTGATACGCAGAATTGCCTGGTCCTTTTCGTCATTCATCCTCTTCTTCACCATCATTGACGAATTTGAATCTCACATCGATCTTGAATACGCGTGTGGTGGGGAGATCAAGAACATCGGAATCCGATACACCCGTTCGTCTCTTTATCTCCTCTACCGTATCCACCAGGTTCTTATCGCCACAGGTAGTCACCGTAAACCACAGGTTGTAGTCATGTTCACGCCGATAATTGTGCGTTACGCTCATATACTCATTAACTATACCAACCACTCGTCTCATATCCTCCTCCGGCACCTTCATTGCCATCAGTGTGGAAGAGCATGTACCGAGCTTCTGCGAGTTAAGTATTGTACGCAAATTGCGAATGACTCCTTCGGAATAGAGCCGCTTCACCCTGGCAAAGACCTCGTCCTCGGTGAGTCCGAGCCTTCTAGCAAGTACCGCGTACGGAGACCGATCCAGAGGAAACTCGTCCTGCATCAATTGTAACAGTTCCTTATCCGTCCTGTCCAGTTTGACCTCTTCTTTCATCGCTTCATCGCCCCCTGTCTATGCAGGATCGCAGAAAAAGTAATAAACAAGTATGTTATTGCAGTGCTGATAAATAAATGGAGACCAATTGCATTTCCATTCCGCGTCGTGTACTTTTTACGTTTTAACCTCACGCAACGCAATTTACTATGTGCTCAGAAAAACAGTTTAAACACGAACGGGGCGATCAATGTGAATAATATCGCTATGAACACGACAACCGCAGTAGAGATCGCTATTATCTTCAACACTCTCTCTTTCTTGAGCTCCTCCTTTATGCCCAGCCGCAGCAACGAGTTTATCAGCTCCTTGAATACATAATAGCCGTCCAGTGGGTACATCGGCAGGCTGTTGAACAGCCCGACATAGAAATTTATCCAGCCCATCCAGAACAGTACATCCGCAATGGTGAATATACCGCTACCAAATGCCGATAAAGCACCTGTTGCCACATAGAGATGCGATAACATCGGATTGAACGTGCTGAACCCTCCACTGCTTAAAGGTAATATCGGCATAATCATCAGTACTATCAGACCGCCCGGTGTCAGAATCATACGTGGTATACTTCGCAGGTACTCCAAATAGCGGCTCGCTGAGAATTTCATTAGCATCATGCCCATAACACTATTGGTAACACCGATGCCAAGATAACCTCGACCCGGCTGGTACGGCGATTGCGCCAGTTTCACTTCAAATACTCCGCTATTTGTGTGCACCTTCACAACCTCTCCCGGTACTGTCTGGTTCATGAACTCACGAAAATCGGTGTAATCTCTTATACTGCGATTGTTCATCCTTATTATCGTCATGCCCGCTCTGATACCCGCTTCCGATGCTGGTCTGCCATTCTCGGCTATCAGCACCGTTACGCCTCCCGATTGCACGTCCTGCACCGTTATCGTACGTTTCTTGCCTTTGTTATCTACAACTGTGAGTGATACCTGCCTGCCCGCCATCAGCTTACTGTTCAGTTCCTCCACACTCGCGCCGGATTTGCCATCTATCGCTATGATGAAAGAATGTTCTGCTATACCATATCTCGCGGCAGAACTGTTGTTAACAACTCCATATACATACAACACATCACTGTGCGCAGGCTGAACGGAAAATAATATAGCGAAGAACAATAGAAATGCAACGATAGAAACGGCGAAATTGCTCGTCACTCCTGCTGAAAGTACACGATTCCTCGCCCGAGCCGATACCACCTCCTTATCGCCGCCGTTCAATCCGCCTTTCTTCTTACCAAACAGTTGCTCCTCGTCCGGTTCCGTGAATGCGCCGATCGGTATCAGCATAAATAGTATACCCATAGATTTCACCTTTATACGTTCCACAATGCTCAATATCCCGTGTGAGAACTCGTGTACGATCATCGCAACCAGGAAACCTATCCACGCGCACATGGGTATAAACCTGTTCAAACCGGGAATAAGCAGCCAGTTCCTCGGCTCGTTCAATTCTGTCGGTTCCGGTTTCATCATGAACATGCTGTACGCGGAATAAATCAGTAGCGTGAACATAAAGCACATCGCTATAACCATCAGAACGGTGCCGATATCGGCATATGCGCGCCATAACTGCCGTCTTCGACTCAATCGTTCGAGCAAACCCAGCCCCCGTGCAGTCCTTATCTGCAGAATGGGTCCATAAGCAGAGATATTATAGCGTTTGAGTAAGCCCACCCTGTCGAGGATTGTCACAATAAACCAGTAAGCAGTAAAAATGTAAACGGCGAATATTAAATCATGATAATTCATCGAGTGTTATCTCACTTCTCTCTGGTTTCTATTTTCGTATTTTATTTCAGCATCTCCATCGCCTCGGCAGCAGAGACATTCTCATGTACTATCTTACTTATAGCTATGGTCATCTTCGTCGGATCCTCATGCTGGAATATGTTCCTTCCTATTGATACTCCGGATGCTCCAGCTGCTATCGCATCTTCCACCATCTTCAATACTTCCGCATCGGTACTCGCCTTCGGTCCACCGGCAATAATGACCGGTACCGGGCAGCTCTCTATAACCTCCTTGAACGAATCCGGATCGCCTGTGTAGTTCGTCTTGATGACATCAGCACCGAGCTCTGCACCCACACGTGCCACATGCATCACCATCTCCGGGTCGTGCTCGCTCTTCACCTTCTTCCCCCTGGGGTACATCATCGCCAATAGCGGCATGCCCCATTCATCACAGATCATAGCCGTCTCGCCGAGCTCTTCCAGCATCTCTGGCTCGCTCTCTGCTCCGATATTAACATGCATCGACACCGCATCTGCACCCAATCTGATCGCCTCTTCCACCGTTGCCACCATCACTTTAGTCAGCGGGTCTGGACCAAGCGCGGTACTCGCAGAGAGATGTATTATAAGCCCGATATCCTTACCGTAGCCACGATGCCCTGCGATTGCTATACCTTTATGTATGAGTACGGCATTGGCACCCCCCTCGGCTACTGCATTCACTGCCTGTTTCATATCCCTCAACCCCCTTATCGGTCCCGAAGTCACTCCATGATCCATCGGCACAATGACGCTTCTGCCGCTGTTACGATCCACAATCCGTTCCATCCGTATCCGCTTACCTATATTCATACCCTCCATTCTCTCCCTCATGGTCGTCATATTATCCACCTCTCAACCCCTTTATCATTGATTTTATCCTTTTTATACTTCTCCATTCCGCCGTTCCGTTCGTCCCATCATGCCAGCCTCAATGTCTCAAGATTCATCGGTGCCGTCGTCTCTATATTGAACTTCTTGTGTATTCCACTTGCCAGTGCCATGCATTTGTTGTTCTCTCCGTGCATACATATAACCTTAGAGGGCAGTGGTCGAATCCCTTTCACGAATTCAAACAGCTGGTTACGGTCTGAGTGACCCGAGAAGCCATCCACGGTCTTTATGTCCATACTGATCTTTATGTTCCGCATCTTGCCGCCATCCGATAACTGTATCTCGCTCCAGCCCTTCTGTATCCGCCGTCCAAGCGTACCCTCAGCTTGATAACCGACGAAGATAAGCGTATTCCTCTCGTCCGATGCCAGCCCCTTCAGATATTCCATAACCGGTCCGCCATTGAGCATACCCGCAGTAGCGAGTATGATGGACGAGTCTTTCTCCTCTATCACCTCATTCCTCTTTTCCGCATCGTCCACCTGCACGAATATATCAGATAGAAACGGATTCTCGCCGAGGAATATAGAATTTTTCAAATTCCTGTTCAGATATTCCGGGTATGCGGTATGTACCGCAGTAGCCTCCCATATCATGCCGTCTAAATATACAGGTATCTCAAGCTGCATACCTTCAAGTGCTATCATTACCTCCTGAGAACGACCGACCGCAAAAGCGGGTATTATCACCTTACCGCCCTTCTTTATCGTACGTTCTATCTCGTCCTTGAGGTTCTTCTCAGCTTCGCGGCGCGAGGGCTGTATGTCGCCCGGACCACCATACGTCGACTCAATGACGAGTGTGTCCAATCTGGGAAATGCATTGAACGCGGGATCAAAGAGGAACGTACGTTCGTACTTTATATCACCCGTAAATGCTATGTTGTGCGTGCCCAGGTGGAAATACGCGATCGCAGAGCCCAGTATATGCCCCGCATTGTAAAAAGTCAGCTTCATATCGGGCGAAATGTCTGTCACTTCTCCATACTTCAATGGTATTGTGTGTCTTATAGCGTCCCGTATCAGTGCAGATTTGTAGGGTATCTTCTTCCCCTCCCTCGCCGAGACCTCCAGATAATCGAGCAGTAGAAGCGCCATGAGATCCCTCGTCGGCGGGGTCGTGTATATCGGTCCATCATAGCCGTACTGGAACAACAGTGGCACAAGACCCGAATGGTCGAGATGCGCATGTGTTATCACTACTGCGTCCAGATTGCTTATCGGTGAGACCTCCGGCACATATAAGTACGGCATACAGTCAGAACCAACACTCACACCACAATCGATCAGAATCCGCGTCTCTGGTGTAGATAGCAGAAATGCGTTCCTACCCACCTCTCTGCACCCACCCAATGCGGTCACTCGCACCCAGTCGTCTTCTATAAGCTTATCCCGGTATATCTGCCTGCCGACCTTCTTCAGGAAGTTACGCCTGAAATCGCTCTCGTCACGTAGATATCGCCGTATACTCTTTATTATCGTCGATTCTATCGGCGGTGCCCTTATCACGCTCGGTCGCCACCCGATCATCTTCGCTACATCTCTCAGTGTCGCACCGTGAGTACCTATCACAAGTCCTGGCTTCTCCGCCTCTATTATCACTTCCGCTTTGTCCATATCAAAGTATATGTCCTTTATCCCGCCTTCCTCTGGTATTATCTCATGGATCACCTTCGTTGCCTTATCAGGCTCCATGAGGATGTTGCTGCTCGGTCTCACCGAGATCCGTTTCTTCAACTCCTTCGCCAGAGTCCTCACCAGTGCGCCGTCATCAACGAACCTCTGCGTATCCTCTGTATAGAGTACGAGCTCGGGTCCCTCAAAATCCACACCACTTATATGCACATCTTCGGGTAACAGCTCGGTTATCCGTCGCTTTAACTCATTGAGTTTATCTTCTGCTGACATCTACCCGCTTCGTTTCTATCTACCAATCCAATTATATAATATATAAAAAATCTGGAGGAGAGCGAATTAGTTAAAAGAACTTCTTATGCTCTTTATCTTGTCCTCACTCACTTCCATGTATTTATCTTCCGTAATCGCTACCACCTCGATCTCTTCGCCCGATGCACTGTCTCGCTTCATCGCCGAGTGTAACGCCTGTATCGCCAGCGCAATGCCCGAGTCAATGCTCAGATCCTTCGAATAGCGGTCTTCCAGTACTCCATAAGCGATCGGCGAACCGGAACCCGTAGCAGCTATATCGCGTTCCGCGGTATTGCCACCGAACGGGTC
The DNA here is from genome assembly GCA_025464325.1 of Methanosarcinales archaeon. Classification (GTDB taxonomy): domain Archaea; phylum Halobacteriota; class Syntropharchaeia; order Alkanophagales; family Methanospirareceae; genus G60ANME1. Next base: position 8,596 of record JAODGH010000019.1, read on the forward strand.
GATAGAGTATATGTGTGCTCCATTTCGATCTATACCTCCTACAAGCAGCTGAACAATGTATGGATATATCCGCTGCCCACTCAGTATGTTCGATAACAACGTCGTCATCGCTTTCACTGTCATCGGTTCCTGCCGCCTTATCCTGTACAACCGCGCTTCGACTGATAACACCCGGATCAGTGCCTGTGCATCGCCCACTACACCCGCAGTAGTCACGCCTATCCTGTCATCCACCTGATATATCTTCTTCGCTGCCTTGGACGCGATGAAAGAGCCCATAGTCGCCCGTTTCTCACTCGCCAGTACCACACCACCATCGCAGATCAGTCCAACAGTGGTAGTCCCTCGCTTTATCATATCCTGCAGTTCCATACTCTCCATAATTCTATATTCCCCCATGTGTCGTCGTCAGCTTCACATGTTTCACACCTTTCAAGCTCATTATCTTCTCTGCTAACTCCTTTATCCGCTTTGCATCGCCTTTCATTACTATTACCTCAAAGCAGTTCTCCTCGTCGAGATGTATGTGCGTTGAGGTCCTTATCATATCGAGATAATTATGTTGCGCTTCCGTCAGCTGATCTCCCAGCCCCCTCTGACTGTGGTCATAGAGATACGTTATGGTTCCTATTTCCTCTCCTGACTCTCGCTCCATCCACTCATACTCTATTATGTACGCACGGATCGCATCCCTTATTCCTTCCGACCTGGAAGAGTAGCCCCGCCCTCTTATTATACTATCAAACTTGTTCAGCAGATTGGAGGGAAGTGACACCCCTATCCGGGTCAGTTCCTTTTCTTCTTCCATTCTTATCCCCCATCAGTTCCAGTATACGTTTTATTATCCCTTCAACTTTGCACAGCGTCTCTGTATTACGTTCTCTTATGCGGACCACGCGAGTCTTAAACCCTCGCTTCCGGAGCTCAGCTTCCAGCGTGGCTTCATCGAAAGCTTGATCATACCCCAATGCTATTATATCGGGTTTAATACTATATAAAGGTTCATACATATCTCTTTCACTACCCAGCATCGCTCTATCCACCACGCGTAACGCAGCCACCATCTTCAATCGCTGTTCCTCCGGTATTATCGGCGTTCTCTTACGCCTACGCACGTTTGTATCCCTGCCAACAATTACATAGAGCTCATCTCCCAGCCTCCTGGCTGCTTCAAGATATACTAAATGCCCCGGATGCAATAGATCAAACGTACCGGTCGCCAGAACACGTACCATTTATCGCTCATCTCCCACTATATGCAGTTCTATCTCCTCCCCTCTCGAGTTGTAGCATCGCCAGCAATCACGCCCATAAGGGTAATATGTAATGATATGATAATTTCCTGTCCTGCCAAACATGATTAAATCCTGATCAGATGGTTTTGCAGCACCGGGGTGGGGATGGCTGTGGACCGAACCCACATAGCGGACTCCCAGCGGCATCATATCCAGCCGTATGATCGCACTCCTGTCCGAAGAGCGCATGCCCGGTAGTATCAAAACGTCTGTTATGACATCTCCTTCCGCGGATAGCATACCGATGAACTCCAGAGGATGATAAGACCTGCATATTTCCAGTATGAACTCAATAGTATCCTCAGCAATCCCCTTGATTTTCCGCATTTATCTGTCTACCTATCTACTTTAATATACCCCAATCGTTAACTTATCGTTAATGTCTATATGTTAAAAATGAAACATCCACCAGCGTTTATATCGCTCTCACACGGCAAAGAGCCAAATTTCGCTCTCAGTATCAGGTCCGCCAGCTCATAGTTTAACACGCGTGCGATACCTATAATGGAAGTTGTTGGTCTCGGATTTACATCCACTACGTACGGAGTACCGTCACCTTCACGGCACACGAAATCGATACCAATGTAGCCTGCAGCGGTACCTCCCAGCGCTGTAACGACCTGTCTGCTGATGTTCAGTATTTTCTTCCTGATGGCAGAATCTACATAATGAGGCACACGCCCTCCGGTATAGAACAGTTTCCCATCATTATCCCGCCGTATAAACTGCTTATTCACGGTTAGTGGTAATATACCCGACGATCCGACGATCAGACTGCTGCTCAAACTCTCACCTTTTATATATTCTGTAATAATAAACCCCTCACCCGGTGGCTCGCCACTCGCATCATTCCGTATGAACACCCCTTCTGCACCACAGCCATACCTTGGCTTGATCACATGCTCGCCATCCGCGTAAGATAGTATTCTGGGTACAGGAATGCCCGCCCTACCCAGTATCTCCGTAGTTGTTAACTTATCCACACAAATCCGCACACATTCCGACGGGCAGCCGAGATTTATGGTATTCGACTCGATGAGTTCTGTGAGTGGCAAAAGCATATCATCGGGTGCAATAACAAGTCCCGCATCGCTATCCCGCGATAACCTCTCAACAGCGGCTTCAAAATCGCTCTCACCGACCGGAAAGACGACTTCATTACCAGTACGCTCGAAACTGCGCTTCAGCGTTGTCAGCATCGCCCGCCCTTCCTGCAGCAGTGCGGCTCTCCTTTTGTCACGAGAGCCAACCGCGTACTCAGCCACCAGTATCTTCATTATTGATCAGCGACTGACCGTGAGCGTTTTACCATGTCCAAGTAACTTAGCCAGTGCAAGCAGTATGTTCATGAAATAATCATTGTTTATCTTGCGTCCCAGATCCTTCTCCCAGTCCTCCTTGATATCGTCAAACCGTCTTCTTGTTGACTCCGCGATGCTATCGATACTTGCCCCAAATTCGCCCTTGTCCTGCGTTCTTATCTCGACTGTCGGCACCTTTATCTTCTGTGCCGATGCCAGACTATCCAATGCTCTTACCAGTGTAGAAAGCTTTAAAGGCTCCTCCCGTATCTTATTCTCCTCCTCCAGAATCTCTTCGACCGTTATCGTACCCGCTTCTATCCGATCCCGGTATTTCTGTAACCAGTATGGAACCGTGTCTTCTCCTGCTGTTACCGTCTCTTGCGCCTCTTTTCTCGTTACCTCCGAACTCACCGTCTTTACAGCCCCTTTGCGGAGTCCCGAAGTGGGGAACCCCATCGCATTAATCGCCCTCGTGACCGTTGAGAGTTTTATGGGTTTGTCCCGTATCTTATTCTCCTCTTCCAGAATCTCTTCGACCGTTATCGTACCCGCTTCTATCCGGTCCCGGTATTTCTGTAGCCATGCCGGACCTTCGCCCTTACTCTCTTCTTCTTTTACCCCCTCTGCTTTTTCCCTGTCCATAGATGTGGATTCCGTCTTTACAGCCCCTTTACGGAGTCCCGAAGTGGGGAAACCCATCGCATTAATCGCTCTCGTGACCGTTGAGAGTTTTATGGGTTTGTCCCGTATCTTATTCTCCTCCTCCAGAATCTCCTCGACCGTTATCGT
>JAODGH010000004.1 GCA_025464325.1 Methanosarcinales archaeon
CTGTTTACGAAGATTGCCGAACATATAAAAGCGGGTAAAATCGAGATAGCAGATGGTGAGTATCTGATGGCAGATACGATGCTGCCGGACGGTGAGACCCTCATAAGGGAGATACAGGAAGGTAAGAGATACGTGAAGCAGAAATTCGGCATTGATGTACCGGTGATGTGGCAGGCAGACAGCTTCGGGTTGAATGCGCAGTTGCCCCAGATCTACCGGAAATGCGGTTATAAGTATCTCGCATTCCGGCGGGGTGTGACGAAACGTAGCCCATCGGAATTCCTGTGGGAAGGGCTTGATGGTACACGGATTTTAGCACACTGGATGCCTCTGGGTTACCGGGCAGGTCTGGACCTGACGAAGCTGGAAGAGAGCTATAAGAAGCTGAAAGAAGTTGCCGCGACATCTCATATCCTGATGCCCTCCGGTAGTGGTGTCACATTGCCACAGCCAGAGACACCGGAAGTGGTAAAGCGGTGGAATGAGGAGCACGGCGAAGAGGCGGAGATGAAGATCGCCACACCACGTGAATTCTTCGAAGCGCTGGAGCGCGATATAGAGACGAATAAGCTCAAACTGGAAGTACGAAAGGGCGAGATGTATTCCGGACGGTATTCAGAGGTATTCCCAAATAGCAGTTCGAGCCGAATGTGGATAAAGCAGGCTTTATGCGAATACGAATGCTGGTTGATATGCTGCGAACGGTGGTCCACCCTCACAGCCATCTTGAACAGGCATTACCCGTATGAAGAACTGAGGAACTGCTGGCGTAAGATATTGTTCATCGCATTCCATGATGTTGTGCCCGGTACAGGTATGGATCGAGGTTACGACGAGGTGAAACAGTACCGTGGTTTTATAACCGTTGAGATGTACAATCGCTGCGTTCGCGTACACTCGCGAGTGATAGAGAGCCAGGCGGGCAGAGGCGAAAGGGGCGATATAATCGTATTTAATTCACTATCGTGGGCGGTAAAGAACTGGATCGAGATGGATCTGACCTTTAAAAAGGGCGAGATAGTAACGATAAAGGGACTAAAGAGCGGCGATGAAGAGATAGATGTGGAGGTGTTAAAATTCGCGCGGTACGATGATGATTCGTTACGATACGCACGGATAGGATTTGTACCCACCGTACCACCCATGGGTTATAAGGTGTATAAGTTACTGGAGCGGGAGCCAAAACGATATCGTTTTGATCCTAATTTCCTCATCATCCGTGGTAATACCATAGAGAACAGGTTTTTTGGTGTGAGTGTGGACCCCGCCACAGGACTTATAACTGTATCACTCGATGGAGGTCACAAACGGGAAGAGATATGCATGGGCAATGAGCTGGTGCTCGAGGAGGAGGCGGGTGATCTGTACTACCATCGACAGACGCTGGACATACCTTTGAAGACCGAAAGCGGAGAAGGAGTGAAGTATGGGGCTTTCCGCGTGAATAATTTTTACATAACCAGCAGCCCACTGAGAATGGTCATAAACGTGGAGACCGACTATTTCTCATTACGCTGGCCGTATCGACTCACAGATAAGCATCCACCGCTCATATGGCGCCATAAATTCCTCGAATGTACGAAGAAGATAATCATTTACAAGGATATACCGCGTGTGGATTTCATAACCACCGTAGTGGACAAACACCCGAGAGCGCGACTCAGGGTCCGGTTCGCCACCGATATGCGATCACAGACATACACCTGTGGCACTCAGTTCGGTGCCGTAACACGTCCGACCGATATGTGGTACTACAAGCCCCGGGAGCATTGGGCGGAACCGCCCTGCGGTGCTTATCCCTCACTGAGATGGTTCGACTATTCAGATGGCAATAAGGGCTTAACGGTCATGCACTGTGGTACACCGGAGAGCGAAGTGAGAGACGGTGCCATGTATATGACTCTGCTGAGGAGCGTATCGATGCTATCATCGGACGGTAAGACCGGACCTGCAATACCCGTGCCTGATGCACGTGAACTGCGGAAATACACCTTCAAATATGCGATTTATCCGCATCATGGTGACTGGAAGAGCGCGGGCAGCTACCGCCAGGAACGGGAGTTTAATTGTTCGCTCTACGGTTTGCAGCTTAAAGAAGGTGAGACCCTCCCGCTTCAGAATAGTTTCCTCAGTATAAAGCCCGAGAATGTTATTCTATCGGCATTTAAAATCGCAGATGATGGGGAGGGGGTGATACTGAGGTTCTATGAGGCTGCAGGCGACGAGACGGATACGGAGATCGAGCTATTCTTAGAGCCAAAAGAAGTGAAGGTGGTGAATATGCTGGAATACGAGGACAAAGATGTGAGTAAGAGTCTTACGGTCAATGGAAAGACTATAAAGTTGAGATTGAACCCGTTTGAGATCGTCACTTTAAAGCTCCAGCTTTAGATGTTTCATTATCAGCCGTTTCGCCCATTTCAGCTTCTTGTGTTTCATAGCGCTTACATGAGTATCATCGAAATCGAACCCCAAAAGCTCTATTCGCCTCGTACCGAACTCCTTCGCGAGGAATACACATCTGTCTCCGTCGGTAAAACCGCCGAAATTGTATATATCAAAACGAATCCCGTGGGGTGTTATCGGGCTGCATTGTGCCGTACATAGCACATTACTGTCCAGTGCGGGCAGGACCTTCTTCAGCATCTCTATATTATCGCCATGTGCGTGTACAACGAGTATCGAACCCAGCCGGTTTGCATATATTATATCGGGAATGTAGCCATCGAGGTCACTGACGATGACATCTGGCAGAATGGCATTGCGGATGAGTACGGATGTGGCGCCATCTGCCGCTATTATCACGTGTTCCCTGCTATTATCCAGCTCTTTAGCTTTCAGTTCCGGCTCCAGGCAGGGGGCATTACCGCATATTACCGCAGTTTTAGCTTTTATACGCGATTCCAGCTCCTTCTGGACGATTAAACTGTCTATAGACTTATGCTTCATTATATCAATTGCAATTCGCATCGCCTCCTCGTCCTTTCGTCTATCAAAACCAAAATCTTGCAGTATCTCTGCATATATCGCCTGCCATTCCTGATTCTGTATCACTCTAACCACCACTGTTAATAAAGTTGGACGGTCTTCATTTAAAGTTAGATGGTCTTCATGCATAAAGCGTGTAATGTGATGTTAGCAAAATAATTTCCGGTTTTTACCGAACCACGCCGTCTGAGGAGGCAAAATATCTTCTAAAAGCATGTAATACCGGGTTGGGGGATAAGCGACACGGAATATGCCTATTTTGTCACAATCACGGTTAATTGTTGGATTAAGTAAGACTTACGGTCAAATTAACTATCATCCAGAATTAATTATATCCTTAAGCACATCTTTTAGTTTTTTCAACTTAGCCCGATCCTCTGCAGTTACTTTTTCTGGATTATCAAAATCAACTTTTTCGATTTCTTTCACCAGAGCGTTCTTCAGCTCTTTTATATCTTTTATATCATCTGTATTCTTTATGTCAAAATATTTTGAAAAGATGTTTTTTGCCCATTCTCTAACATTTCCCCTTTTAGCACTCATACCTACTTCAAAAGCTCTAGTGCCAAAATAAAATGCCAGTATCAAAAGAATCGCGGTATGAAAATTATTTATGAACTCATTGCTTTTATCGAATTTCAAAATCGCATTATCACTTGGAACAAGGCTAAGACAGAGAAAAACGATGTACATTATCACAAATGTGAAGGTTATAGATCGTCTTATCTCTGCTTGTGTGAACCCTTCTTCACCTATGGTATAATAAAATATATAGAGGAGAATAACAAATATAGATATAAATAAAGTAATAAGCCCCCAAATCACATATGTGTTAGATACCACCCAATATCCTTTCACTATCAGTGCTATTCCTGATATTACTCCTAATCCACTTATTATTCCACCTATTATCCCCTAATATTTTTCTTATTGTTCCTCCTGTTTTTACTATCATTATCCCTGCTATTATTCCCAGTATTATTCCTGCTATCATTCCCACTATCATTCCTTCTCCAATATACACTTCCTCACCCCCTTTGCAACTCTCACCTTTATACTAAGCACCGTTCACACCACTTTAATGAATTGTGATGCATTTTTATCATAGGAGTATAAAAGCTTTTCGGTGGGTGTGCTGTGTTGCATAATTAAGTATTGCATCGTATAGTAATACTATCTAAGTCCAGTTTCGTATTCAAACAAGACTTGCGAAGAACGGTTTGTGAGTCTCATCATACCTTAATATCGCATTATAGAAGAGAATTTTCAATTTTACCTCGTTAAACATGTGTTCTACCTTTGTAGCACGTACAAATTCGCCAGATTTACGCTTTACTGCCGGGAAGGTGCCCTCTGTATTCCACCGCTTTCCGTACCTGTACTTATCACGCCAGC
>JAODGH010000037.1 GCA_025464325.1 Methanosarcinales archaeon
ATTAATGGGCTACGAGAACGGACCACTAAATTCCAAACAGAAGATGTAGCCGCTTGCTTTACTGCACATTCATACCGATATATAGTCTGCACCACCATACTGCAGCTAACGGCTGTAATACCGCGACAGATACAATCATGCTTATTAACCAGCCGATATAGGGTACGAATGCCATGCCAAAGCTAATGATGCAGCTCAGCGCGATTATAATCAGCCATAGCAGGAAGACATCCATTTTTTGGCTCATAAACGCTTTGAAACCTCGTTTCACACCGGCAATCGCACCAAGATCATCTATGACTACCGCATAGGGCGTTAAAATCAGCATTATAGACACTATCAACAGGTAAATTACCATAGCCATGAACCCCAGCCCGGAGATTACCAGCGCAGGTGCCATCTCGCTAAGGGACGCATGCATCCTTACGTAGGGAAGAAGGTACAGTACACCGGGCACCAGAAAGAGAAGCCCGGGTGATGCGATTAAACCAACGAGAATATCGGCGAAGAATAAGCTGATGTATTTCCTGCGCCCGTACCAGATCATATCAGACAGTCTTGTGCTACCCCCTTCTATTGCCTCTCTCGCCATTCCTATCGCACCGGCTCTGAAAAAGGCGTTTATGAGCAGATCTACGATAATGGCGATGACCACTGCCGCTATGACGAATTGGATATGCTGCATGATCTGATGCAGAACCTGCGTTGTCTGCCCGTCAGGCGGCGGTAGTGAATAGGATAAAGAAGGTATCACCACGATTAAAGCTGTCGCTATAATTATGGATACCATCACCAGAAAATTCAATATAAAACTAAAAACAAAAGGCAGGCAAATAACAAGGTTCTGTCTCCACGTCTTGAACCCTTCACCCAGGATATTACCAAGCTCTTCCACCATCTATCTCCACTCCATCACGACGATTTCTGGCTCTTCTGGTAACTCCTCCCTGTCACGCAGTAAAAGCTTACTCTCGTGCCGCACTCGCTTCTTACCCTCGAGGAAAGCATCTACTCCTGCTATATTCAGACGTAGCGGTGGCGTCTTGTAGTGCATCGGGATCGTTATTCTCGGTTCCAGTTGTGCAAAGACCTCACTGGCGCCTCTGGCATCTATCGTGTAGATACCACCGACCGGTATGAACAGCACATCAATAGCCCGTTCCCTGATCGCAGCTAACTGGTAGCCTTCAAGAACGTGACCCAGATCGCCCAGATGGCATAATCTCATACCGTCTATATCGAACAGGAATACGATATTCTCGCCTCTCTCCGCGCCATTTACGGTATCGTGGTACGTACTGACGCCGAAGAATCGCATACCATCAACGATATGCTCACCCGCACCCTTTACCACTTCAGGATTGCCCTTCACCGCGGCAACATTGTTGTGGTCGTAATGTTCATGACTGACAGTAACCACATCAGCCCGCAATTCGGGCACGGAATAGCCGATACTGGCGTCATACGGGTCTGTAACCACTACCGTACCATCTTCACTTAATATCTCAAAACAGGCATGACCATGCCACTTTATCTCCATCTCGTTCACCACCTCATAAGGAGTATAAGCCCGGAGTTTTTAAAACCTTTTTGTATGTAACGGTTTCTTTCAACTATGGAGAAGGAGTATCTAAGGAGTGGAAAAGCAAAAGATATCTATAGGAGACGTGATGGTTACATCGAGTTCGTCTTTACGGATCGTGTTACGGCATTTGACGGTAAGAAGAAAGCTGTATTCCCACATAAAGGCGAGATATGCTGTAAATTGAGTTGCTTCTGGTTTGAGAAACTCGGAGAGAACGGTATAAAGACGCATTTCAGGGGTTACATACCGCCAAATGCAATGTTAGCGGAAGAATTATCGCTTCTCCCGGTTGAAGTGATAGCGCGCAACTATCTCTATGGCTCGCTCTGGCGACGCTACCAGCGTGGAGAAGTGGATCTCAATGGTTTTATTCGTGAAGGTGTGGCGGCGGAACCCCTTACCGTCCCGTTTCTGGAGTTCACCACCAAATTTGAGCCGATAGATCGCCCTGTAACAGAAGAAGAGATTTTAAGCCAATCGTGGATGACTCTGAACGAACTGGAGTATATCAGGGACGTAACCGTCAGAGTGGGTGAAATAATGAGTGCGTATATAGAACCGAGAGGTCTTATCCTCGCTGATTACAAGCTCGAATACGGCAGGAGTGGGCGAAGGGAGGTAGTACTCGCGGACGAAGTGGGTACGCCCGATGTATGCCGGTTCTGGGATAAAGAGGCGTACGATATGGGCGAGATAGTAAGCCTGGACAAGGATGTTTTCCGTGAGGGTAAAGGAGACCTCCTGCAGGCGTATACTGAGGTTTACAGACGCATCCTGAGCCACGATTAACCGCCGGACACGATCCTGATTATTTTTAGTTCGCTATCTACGGCGACCTTATCGTCCTCGGGTACGGGTTTACCATCGCATAATACGATGACCTCAACGGGATTTATCCCCAGCCGGGCAAGCAAATCCTCGTATGTATCTGCAGGAGATAGCTCTACAGGTCGCTCGATCTCACCGTCTGCCACTATCTTCACCCTGCATCGAGATACTATTTCTTCGCTCGTTTGTATATCACTCCTCTCACATCTGCCACGAAGAACTCACCCGCCATATGACACAGGGGGTTCGCTTTCTCCACGTCCAGTACACCGTCTTTCCAGTACGCATCATTTACTCCTACGGACTGCACTCGCCCTACCACCCAGACATGGTCGCCCAGTTCGATCCCCTGCTCAAATTTACATTCCAACCACGCTATCGCCTCTTTTATTCGCGGTGGACTCACCGTCTTAGCACGCTCTTCTGTAAGTCCCGCATGCTTCAATTCGCTATCCTCATAGGGATAATCTGTCTCAAGTACGTGCATGAGCTCCCCGAAACCCTTGTTCACTATGTTCACCACAAACTCATGGTTATCCTGGATGTTCCGCCATGTGTCGTGCGCAGGATGGCATGAGAACCCATACAGGGGCGGATCAAAACTTACAGGTGTGTTAAGGCTGAATGGCGCCGCATTTGCTATACCGCTATTCGAGACCGTGGTGATCACCACTACTGGTCGAACTATCAATTTCGGATAATCCTTTATCTCTAACTCCATACTCCTCTCACCATTACTATATCCGTTTATAGCTATAAATTCTTATCTGAAAGGGTGAGCAGTAGATGAACAAAGTGGCTATTGGCGGGCTGATGATCCTGTTTATGTGTTTAATGGTGGGCATGATAGCTCAGGTTGTGAAATTGGGCGAACCTGCGATTGTGGATATAAAACATCATTTGTGTGGCACACAAGGTAACATGACACGGCTCATCACCGATATCACTGTTGATAACCCGAACCCCCTATCGATACCGCTGGAACGCGTGGAAGCAACTATATCAATGAACAACATAGAAATCGGAAGGGTAACATCGGTTGACGGTATGAATATAGGGCCATCAAGGAGAACCGTACTGCGAATTGCCACGGCGTTAGACGATGAAAAAGTTCGGACGTGGTGGGTCTCGCACGTAAACAACGGCGAGCACACGATGGTTAAAGTGCAGGCGAAGTTTCTTCTCGACCTTGGACTCACAACGCACGAGTATCCTATAACGGCGGTATGCAACCTGAACACTGATCTTATGAATGCTTTTCGGTTCAGAAGCACCGAACCCGCATCAATCCGTGTGCGTAACATAGAAGCGCATTTTGGTAGCGTGGATACGAACGAAACGGATATAATCATCGAAGCAGCAATTGCCAATAGAGACGATGCACCTGTAAGACTATCGGACTACAGGTATCAGTTCATGGTTAACGGTGTACTCGTGGGACAGGGATGTATAACGCTAAATAAGACGCTCCAGCCGGGTACAGCCACAAAAGTCCGTTTCAAATTGCCGCTCCAAACGGCAAAAATTGCGAATTGCTGTATTTTGCATATGGTTCACGGAGAGATAACCGAGATGGGGCTGAAAATAGAACCGCAGATCGATATACACGCTAAAAGATGCAGATACTCGCTGATAGAAGGTGATGGCGAGCTGAAGACGTCCCTTATGCGTGAACTTTTTAGTTCTGTAACATTTTAATGTTGTAGAGGATATAACAAAGAGAGAGGTCGATAGCACGATGCGACGGACACTTATGGAAACCGGAAAGAGTATAGCCGAGGCTATTTTGATTGTTGGCGTGATAATGGTGGCAACATACGCCCTTACGGGCACGTGGCATGTAGGTTACGCGGTTGAATCCGGGAGTATGGTACCCCACATGCAGATAGGAGACCTGATATTTGTAATGTCACCCCACCGTACCAATATCGTCACCTATGAGGAAGGCATTAAACGCGGTTATAAATCATTCAATAATTATGGCGATGTGATCATATACAAACCGAACGGTTTATCGTCCGTAACGCCGATAATACACCGTGCGATGTACTGGGTGAACAGGAGTGAGGAGATGCCGGGCGGCAGACCTGCACCACATGAGGGCTACATTACGAAGGGTGATAATAATACCTGCTATGACCAGCAATGTCTGGGTGTGGAAGTAAACGGCAGGCTATACAGGGTCGAGCCCGTGAAGCCCGAATGGGTGATAGCGGTAGCGAAGGTTCGTGTACCTTATCTTGGCTATCCTTCGCTCATATTGAGGAAGCCAGATATTGTTAAGAATCTGATAAGCTAAATGAAGATGGAAACGAAGTAAAGATGAAAGCAAAACTCACCCTGCTTGACTTTCTGCATATGGATAAGACGGAAACCGACGATGTGCGAGAAGAGGAGGTACCGAATGATGATGAATCAAGACAGGAGCCCCATATATATTCCGTATGGGAGATAACGAGATACATAAGGCAGAAATTAGATGATGATGAGTTGTTAAGAGCGGTTTACGTAAAAGGCGAACTATCGAACGTCAGCCAGCCCACGTCCGGTCATATCTACTTCACACTGAAGGACGAATATTCCGAGTTGCGATGTGTGATGTTTCGCGAGAGGAACGCACTGCTGAAGTTCCGGCTCGAAGATGGTATGAAAGTGATTGCTCGAGGGCGAATAAGCGTCTATGAGAAACGAGGTAAGTACCAGCTATATGTGGAGGACATACAGGAATCTGGCATCGGTGCGCTCTACCGGGCGTTTGAGCAGTTGAAGAAGAAGCTAAAAGATGAGGGGCTCTTTGATACAGCCTACAAAAAGCCCATTCCCTCTATTCCGCACACAGTGGGCATCATCACTTCACCGACCGGAGCTGCTATCCGCGACATGCTGAATATCACAAGACGGCGATTCCCGCATGTGCATATCCTTGTGGCGCCGGTTGCAGTACAGGGCGAGGAAGCTGCACCGCAGATCGTGAACGCAATCAGACTGATGAACCGTGTGAATAAGGAGCTGATGAAGATAGATGTGCTCGTTGTGGGGCGTGGTGGCGGTTCGATAGAGGAATTATGGGCGTTTAATGAGGAGTCAGTGGCAAGAGCCATCTTCGCTTCTGAGATACCGGTTGTATCGGCAGTGGGGCATGAGACGGACTTCACCATCGCGGATTTTGTTGCAGACCGGCGAGCGGCGACACCATCAGAAGCTGCGGAGCTGATCGTGCCGGATAAGCGGCAGATAGAGAAGAACCTGACCACACTCGAGATGCGACTGCGGCAGAATCTGTACAAGCTGATAGAGCAACATAGACTCTGGCTCAGCGGTATGGAAAAGAACGTTCTGTTCAGAAAGCCAACCGAGAGAATAAACCAGTATCGGCAGATGGTCGATGAATACAAGAAGAGTATGATCGCTGAGATACTGCATCGTGTGCAGCTGAACAGGAAGACGCTGCAGGCGATTTCCGGTCAACTTGACGCTTTGAGCCCAAAAGCGATTCTTGAGCGAGGTTACAGTATATGCATCAGAGAGCGGAGAGTGGTGAGAAGCGTCAGCGATGTATCGGTCGGCGACGAGCTAAGAATAGTCTTCCAGGATGGAGAGGCGATATCAGAAGTAAAAGAAAAGCGGGATATGGAAACATTGCTTTAGCTGATGAATCGATGAACGAAAATAAAGATTGAGAATAATACCAGGAGGGTGTTGTTTGTGTAGATGTGCTCTGCGTATAACAATAATGAGGCTTAACGGCTTACTTACTCACCTGATCTTTAATCTTTCTTTTCCGATCCTATTATCGGGTATATATAAACGGTTTTCGATGCTTTTCACCACAAATTACGCTGTCGGCACCTACCATAGCCCCATCCTGCTCATAACTCCTTCCGAATCGTAGTGCGAACTCCGCCTTCGTCAGTTCCCTGCTAAGGTATGCCACGTGCTCAAGTAACGAAACCAGATTCAACCGCAGGATGGTATCCATTACCTCTTTCGCATTTACGCCTGTTATTCGCCTGCCCGAAGGCTGATGCTCCACACATATCGTGCGTCTGCCATTGATCTCCACAATCGCTATTCTGAACGATCCGGCGGGGTCAAGCCGCCATTTCCGCGCTGGCTCGGCTTCTATAACACCGCTATCGGATAGTTGCGGTATCGGCTTGCTTCGCTTCTCTTTCATTATGAGTAGATCGAGTCCGAGGTCTTTTGGAGGACTGTTGCGTGCTTTTGCGAGCATCATCATCTCAGACGCCACTCGCAATTCCTTCACGCTGCCCCTCGCTTTGTCGCTGTATTCCGGTGTGAAGAGGATATCGGCGCCTATATCGTATGCGATACCAGCTAAAACTGCATTCACACCCGTGGAATCGGCGTCTATAAGCTCCGTGACGTTACCCGCGCCAAAGAACAGAGGGATATCGGCATTACGCTGCCGGAAGAGGTAGTACCTGTGCAGTGACGCCCCTATACCGTAACCCACGACATCCAGTACAGGATCTGCTATTATGCGTTCAATACCCATATCCCGTGCCTTCTTTATGTTAGCAAAGAGGGATTGCAAGTCCATGTGGACAGTGTTATCACTGTCGGGCACGATAACCGCAGCTATACCTTCACTCGCTATCACATCGCCAACCGCGGCAATATTCGTCCCGTTGAGGCTGAGTACCATATCGACACCTGCTTCGATACCCGCGAGTATTAGTTCCGGGCTCATTGTATCAACAGAGATGGGTACGTCAGGTGCAAACTCACGAGCAGTACTCACCGCCCGTCGCACTTCCTCGGGTTTTGCTCCTATATGCACACCGATATCCACCATATCGGCACCACATTTGAGGTAATAACCTATCCGTTGCCTTATCGCCTCTTCGGTCATGAGAGTGGCATCCACAAGCTCGGCACATACTTTCATCCTCGCGTCACCTCCGATCTTCACCGTTTTTATGCAGAATTTCTCCTTCGCTTCAGTTTCCAGTGCATGTAACCTTTTTGTTGCATTCTCTCTCCTCTTATTCGCTAATAGCATATCAGCCGGCACTTTAGTCGAGAAATCAAGTTTGTCGGCGTATCTCAGCGTTTCTGTAAGGTCGTACGCATTTCGCGGTCCCAATCGAACAGGTATGTTCAATTCATCCTCCAGACGTGAAAAATCCGCCCTGCATAGACCTGATACCAGTATAAGATCAGAGCTACCGATTTCAGCTCGTTTCTGCAGCGCTCTTCGCACCGAACCATAAGTAGAGAATGCTGCTATATCTATATCCTGAACGATCACTTCACACCGATGTGGTGAATCCTTTACGGCATCACGAACCATATGTTCTGCCTTCCTGCCCGTTAATAGTAGGATTCTCATCTACTGATATATCAAATCAAATATCCTTCTCATACACTATCGCGTCCTCACCATCGGCATAATAGCCATTTATGACCGTACAGGGTTTGAAACCCTGCCGTTCATAGAATCGTATCGCATTACTGTTACTCTTCCGTACTTCGAGTGTAATCCGTTTGAATCCATCTTTCCGTAGCACGTCATACAAATTTGTTATCAATGCGCTGCCTATCCCCCGTCGTCTGTATTCGCGTTCTACGGCAATACCCGATATATGACCATGTCCGTCACGGACAGCACCGGCGACGAATCCAACTGCCTCCCCACGCTCAGTATCAACTGCTATAAGAAAATATCGACCGAAATAACGGTATAAATTCGCGATATCGGTGGCTGTATTTATCGTCTTTATATTACGCTGCCACAGTTTGGTTATAGCGAGTAAATCCTTCTCCTCTGCATGTCTCACCTCTATGCTCGCCATTCTCTTACATCTCCTATATATAAATGAATCCAATATGTTATTAACCGCCATTCGCTATTCGCCATTTCCGATTTTCAGCCGTGCACTCGTGCATTATTGTGCTCGAATAATAGCCTGGCGTTCGATAAGAAACGTGATGAGTGGATCAAGTATAAGTCCAGAGGAAGGGGGATATAAAATTGGTGGAGGGGTTTAATAAAATCAGGATGCGTATAGTTAAAATGGAGGTGGGTTATTTTTCCGAGATGAATAAAAATCAGAGAAGGGAGAAGAAATGATAAGTATGAAGAGAATCATCGCAATGTTTATTGCATCAGCTTTGATACTGTTAGCAACAGCCCCGGTATCATCCGCGTCTGCGGAAAGTCCTGCGGTCGTGGTCACCTCTGTGAAGGTGGAACCAGAAGCATTGATGCCCGGCGATTCCGGCACCATCAGTATATGCATAAAAAACACGGATACACATTCTTCGAAGACGGAGACAACCGTTGAAACTCTACCATATTCACAGAAGACAACCACATCAACGGGGAGCATAAGTGCAGAGATAAGCAATATAAGGCTTAGCAGCGGTAGAACCGGGATAGAATGGCTGCGAGAGGGTTCACTGCGTTCTGAATACTACAATATAGGCGCTCTCGGGCAGGGTGAGAGTATGACGGTGGTAATACCGATAAAAGCTGCCCCACATATACGCGATGGCACTTACCACCCGGAGGTATGCATAGAAGTGAAGAACGGCAAGGATGTACGGTTTCCTGTGCCCGTGAGGGTGGATAGCGGGAGGGTGGAGCTGATAGAGGAGGATGTTCCGGCTGAGATTTCGCTACACGAATCAAAGGAGATTGTGATGGTGGTGGCAAACAACAGACCCAATTCGGTGAACGGTGTGCTCGTGACCGCCGTGGGAGAAGATATGGAAATCATGCCGGAACGGATATTCATGGGCAATCTTGCACCCTATGAGAAGAGGAAGGTGAATTTTTCTGTTAGTCCACTTTCTCCGGGCAATAAAGATATCCATATTGAGGTGAAATACAGGAATGGTTGCAATTCGCATCGAAGTACGCATGAATCGAGGGTGTTCGTGAGGAATAGCACGGGTATGGAGCTCATCCTGGTGTATGCGCCCAGATCGGTTTTGCGGGGTGAAGTGGCGAAGATAGAGTTTGATGTGGCGAACGGGCTGAGTAAAGACGTCAGAGCGGTATCGGTAGTCCCGCGTAAGAGCAGAGACAGAGGGGCTGTGATACTGCCTTCGGAGTATTTCATCGGAGATATGGAAGCGGGCGATGTCTTCTCCGCATCTTTTAGCGTTGATACCAGCGAACTGGAGGAGGGGGATAATATATTCCCATTCGATCTGGCATTCCGCGATGTTGATACAGACAGGACATATGAAATAGGAGGTTATGAGCTGCATATAGAAGTAAAGGAGCCACAGGAGAATAGGTGGCTACAATCAGCAAAGCCGATCCTGTTAGCTGCGGGTACTCTTATGCTCGCGTTGATAGTGGGCGTGATGTGGTTGAGAGCGCGGCATAGAAGGAAGAAGAGGACGGCATGATAATTCGCGTAGAGCATTTGAGTAAGGTTTACCGCATGGGTAAGGTGGAAGTTCCAGCGTTACGAGATGTGAACCTGGAGATAGAAGAGGGCGAGTTTCTGGCAATCATGGGTCCATCGGGCTCTGGTAAATCCACACTGCTCAATATAATTGGCTGTCTGGACAAACCAACCGGGGGCAGGGTATTTATTGATGGTGCGAATACAGCATCGCTCAGCGAGAACGAGCTTGCGGAGGTAAGACGAGATAAGGTGGGGTTCGTATTCCAGCAGTTCAATCTCATCCATTCTTTGAATGCACTTGAGAATGTCTCACTTCCAATGTTCTTCGCGGGAGTGAAACGTAGTGAGCGTTTAAAGAGGGCGGAGGAACTGCTTGCAAAGGTCGGGCTTCGTGAGCGGATGCACCATAAACCCATGGAAATGAGTGGCGGGCAGCAGCAGCGTGTGGCGATTGCACGTGCACTGGCAAACGATCCGAAGATAATCATAGGGGATGAGCCCACGGGAAATGTGGATACAGAAGCGGGGAACGTGATAATGGGCATTCTGGGCGATTTGAATAGAGAAGGCAAGACGATAATTGTGGTGACACACGATCCCGGGATTGCTGCACATGCAAAGAGAGTGATAAGGATGCGAGATGGGCGATTGTTTGGCGAAGAATGATAGATATAATGCTGATGGCATACCGCGATCTAAGCGAGCGAAAAGCGCGTACAATTCTTACACTGCTCGGTATTGCGGTTGGTATAGCGGCTATTGTCTCTCTGGTGAGTGTGGGTTACGGTATGCAGGAGGCAATAACGGGCGAATTGACCGCCTTCGCAGACCTTATCACGGTGATGCCGGGCAAATTTGCGGGTATGTCGTATGTGGAGCTCGGGAGTTTCACGGACCGGGACATAAGAGATATAAGGCGTATAGGCGGCGTCAAAGAGGTGACGGCAATGATGCATGGTGCTGCGGAAGTGGAATATCGGGACGAACGCAAGCCGGTTTTTGTATTTGGCGGCGATACCGATGCACTGAGCAGTTTCTACGTGGAACCGGTTGGGCTCGCAGAAGGGCGATGGCTCAGAGAGAACGATTATAAGGTGTGCGTTATAGGGAATCGCGTGGCGACTGAATTCTTTGACGAGCCGATACATGTAAATGATAAGCTGAGGATCAATGGTGAGAAGTTCATAGTGGCTGGCGTTTTCAATAAGGCAAGTACGCTGTATGCCACGGACGTTGACCCTCATATCTTTATCACGTTACGTGCTGCCAGAGACGTTCTGGGTAACGAAAAGGCGAAATACAAGTATATCACGGTGCGTGTTTATAATATCAACGAGGTAGAGGAGATCGCAGAGAGGATCGAGGATCGAATAAACGATAACCACGGGCTCGATGAATTCGCCACAGCGATGACGATGGGCAGCATGCTGGAGCGTATAAATTCTGTCTTCAGTATACTCCGTGGTGTGCTGGTAGGCATTGCGGCAATTGCGCTTGTGGTTGCTTCTATTGGTATAATGAACACGATGCTGATGGCGGTGATGGAACGCACGCATGAGATCGGGGTGATGAAAGCGATAGGTGCGAAGAACCGCGATGTGCTCTCGCTTTTCCTCGTGGAATCGTGTATAGTGAGTCTGATGGGCGGGTTGGCTGGCTGTATCGTCGGAGTCATACTCGCACGAGTTGTAAGTCTTATCGTGAGCTCTGTACTGGAGATTGAATTCGTTCCCGATGTGAAAGCAGGGGTGCTGCTCGCCGGTGTTGGTGTTGCGATGTGTGTAGGTATGCTCTCCGGGTTCTACCCGGCACGTAAAGCGTCGAAGATGAGTCCGGTTGAAGCTGTGCGGTATGGGTGAAGCTGAGAGATGAACGACATTTTCGCGCTGGTCTGGCGTAACATCCGTGAGCGTAAGACGCGGTCGGCACTCACGATAGTGGGTATTATGGTGGGTGTGGGAGCGGTAATCGCTTTGATTTCCACAGGGTTTGGTGTACAGGCGGCTATAATGGACCAGCTCATTGAGATGGCGGATATAGTGATGGTAACACCCGGCGCACAGGAATTCGGCGGTTTCGGTACGCTCGGCAGTTTTAATGATCGTGACCTGGAAGCGGTGAAGAGTATAGTGGGAGTAAAAGACGCGGTAGCTATGAGAAGTGGAATAGAAGATGTGGAATACCGCGGTGAGACGTTCAGGCTGACGGTCACGGGTATCAATCCACGGGATACCGGAGCGGTCTTCGGCAAGACGATTGAACAGGAAGGCGGCGAGAACGGGGTGTCTGCGGGTAGAGACCTACGAGAGAACGATAAAAAAGCATGTGAGATAGGGTACAGTGTTGCACACGATTATTTTGCGGATGATATCGGTGTTAATGACCGGCTGACGATAAACGGGACGAAGTTCCGGGTGGTTGGCATACTGGAGAAGCAGGGAGGGTTCAGGTCCGAGGTGGATTCCACGATATATATTACGACGCGAGATGCGATCTCTATCCTCGATAATCGTGATATCTCGGAGATCTTTGTCAGGGTGAGGGACATAGATGATGCGGAACGGATAGCGGCAGAAATAGAGGAGCGAATCAATGATAATCATAAACTGGATGATTTCGCGTATGCAATGACGATGGGAAGTGCAATTGAGCAGTTAGAATCGGTCTTCGGGATTATGCAGGTGGCACTGATTGCCCTGTCATCCATCTCGTTGCTCGTTGCTGCGATGGTCATAATGAACACGATGCTGATGGCGGTGATGGAACGCACGCATGAGATCGGGGTGATGAAAGCGATAGGCGCGAAGAACAGGGATATTCTCGCACTGTTCCTGCTTGAAGTGGGGATGATAAGCCTGATAGGGGGTGTATGTGGCTGCATCATGGGCACAGTAGCTGCTCATGCGTTCAGTTTCGGTATACAGCAGGCTTTTGATGTGGAAATCAGGGCGATAGTGAAGTTTGAGGTGCTGCTTGCGGGTGTTACAGTTGCCGTACTGGTGGGTGTGTCTTCGGGACTGTATCCGGCACTGAAGGCGGCGAGGATGAGCCCGGTAGAGGCTGTGCGGTATGAATGAAGAAGGAGGAAGGTTAGTTGTTTCTGTTATTAAGCGTGTATTTCTGGATTTGTTGGGGGCATGA
Organism: Methanosarcinales archaeon; assembly: GCA_025464325.1. Classification (GTDB taxonomy): domain Archaea; phylum Halobacteriota; class Syntropharchaeia; order Alkanophagales; family Methanospirareceae; genus G60ANME1. Next base: position 12,943 of record JAODGH010000037.1, read on the forward strand.
CTGGTCAAAGATGGGGGGTAGAGAGGGGTAGGGATAGAAAATAAATATATTCAAATCCCGAATACATCGCAAAGATTAAAAC
>JAODGH010000020.1:0-12827 GCA_025464325.1 Methanosarcinales archaeon
GAATATATAAGCATTAGGATTGCTCTGTGTTTTATGTTATTTATGGATGAAAGTATTCGAGAAACCTCCTCCTGACTCAACACAACCGGCAACTTCTTATCCTTCCTCGGTCTCTGTATCTCATAAATAAACTTCCGCTTTAAAACTTCGCCGTAATAAAACTTCAATGCATTAATTGCTGTGTTCAAAGTGGATGTAGAAGCCTCCTTATCATTCGCTAAGCAGTACAGGTAATCTCTTATATCCTCATTGGACATCTCATAAGGATTCTTCTCGGAGAAGTCCAGAAACTCCCTGTTATGATACAAATACTGCTTTACCGTTCTCTGACTGTATCTCCTTAGCATAAGCTCCTTTTTCAGTTCCTCTAAGTATATATCGGGGTCAATGATAATGCTTTCCCCATCGAAAACAGACAGAAGATTTTCAAGCTCAGAATAAGGTACACTCCAGCATTTCTCCTCCGGATGCCATCTGTATCCACCGATAGTTTTAATTCTTGCGATGTAGTCGGTATTATAAGGAAAAGAGATTTTAATCCTTTCTCCGTCTTTTCTGACTTCTATCATTTATTTCCTCCCTTGCTTTACTTCAGCGCAATTTAGTGGATATTGAACTTCGTATATACACCACTCTAATCGAACTTTTCCATTAATCATTTAGTATAACTATTCTTTTGTACTTATATAGTGGTGATGAGAGATGGGGCTGTTAGATCGTATGGGTGTGATAGTGAAAGCGAAAGTGAATAAAGTACTGGACAAATTTGAAGATCCACGAGAGACTCTTGAATATTCATATCAGAAACAGATAGAATCGCTACAGAAGGTGAAACGGGGCGTTGCAGAGGTAGCAACATCAAAGAAGAGGCTGGAACTGCAGAAAGTGAAGCTGGAACAGAGCCTGAAGAAGCTGGAACTGCAGGCACGAGAAGCACTGGAGTTGAACCGGGAAGACCTGGCGAGACTGGCGTTACAGCGTAAGACCCAGATAGAAGCTGAGATCGAGCGCCTAAAGCAGCAGATTGCGGATCTACAGATGGAGCAGGAGAAGCTATCCGCGGCAGAGAAACGGCTATCGGCGAAGGTGGAAGCGTTCAGGACGAAGAAAGAGGTGATAAAGGCGGAATATTCGGCGGCTGAAGCTCAGGTCGGGATCAACGAAGCGATAAGCGGTATATCAGAAGAGATGAGTGATGTGGGACTGGCAATCCAGCGAGCAGAGTCCAAGACAGAGGATATGAAAGCACGTGCGGCTGCTCTTGATGAACTGGTGGACACAGGTACACTGGAGGACTTATCAGGCGAGAAAGACGAGATCGAGCGAGAACTGGCGAAGATGAAGCAGAGTGGTGATGTTGAGTTAGAACTGGCTAAATTGAAAGAGGAGGTAGGTAAGAAATGACAACTGTTATAAGGATAATGGGCGAAGGGCAATTTGAAGTGGACGAATCGATTCTGGAACGCTTGAACGAGCTGGATAACCAGATAGTTGCGGAAGTGGAGCGTGACAATGAGCCACGTTTTCGTGAATTACTGGCTGAGATGATCGAGCTGGTGAAGCGATCTGCGAAACCTTTGGACGATTCCGAGATAGTACCATCGGATATCATAATCCCGCCTCATGACCTGAGTCTGGAAGAAGCTAAGAGTATATTCAAAGGTGAAGGTATCATACCCGATTGATAGTTTATGGAGATGGTAGAGGCACTGCTCGACGTACGGAAGAAGAAGATAGTGGCGCTGTGTAACGGGAGACTGGAGAGTGGTGTGAGCCCCTATAAGGTGATAGAGGAGTTGACAGACGGGCTCAGGGAGATAGGACGCGGCTACAGGGAGATATATTTCGATGCCGAGCTGATGGTAGCGGGCTGGAACGCGAAGAAAGCGCTGGAGATTCTTAAACCGCTGTTACAGACCGGGCATAACGGGTCCAGGCAGGAGGCTAAGAACGGTAAGATAGTCATCGGCACGGTGAAGGGCGATGTACATGATATAGGTAAAGACATAGTATGTATAATGCTATCATCCGAGGGTTTCGAGATAATAGACCTTGGTACGGACGTGAGTAAAGAGCAATTTGCAGAAGCGGTACAGCGAACCGGCGCAAATATTCTCGGTATGTCGGCGCTACTGACCACGACGCGTGAATACATGAGAGAGGTGATAGAGTATCTACGAGAGAAGGATATCAGGGTGAAGATAATGGTGGGTGGCGGTGCGGTGACGCAGGAGTTCGCAGATGAGATAGGTGCTGATGCGTACGGTATGGACGCTATTGACGCGATAAAAAAGGCGAAAATGCTCGTGCACGCTTCCTGAACGGTGTTAACATATAACATTAATAAGATATGCGGATAGCGATACTTAAGCGAGACAGGTGTCAGCCACGGAAATGCGAATATGAATGCATAAAGTACTGCCCGATGGTGCGTACCGGTGCAGAGACGATAGTGATAGGCGAGGATGGTAAACCGTTAATCTCGGAGGAACTCTGTGAGGGCTGTGGCATATGCATAAAGAAGTGCCCTTTTGGGGCTATATCGATAATAGGATTACCGGAGAAGCTAAAAGGTGAAGAGACACACCGATATGGTGAAAATGGATTCGTACTTTACGGATTGCCGATACCGAAACGAGGCAAAGTCACGGGACTGCTCGGTGAGAACGGCACGGGCAAGAGTACCGCAGTGAAGATTCTGGCAGGACTGCTTGTACCAAATCTCGGCGCCAGTACAACCAGCTGGGACGATATAATAAAGCGTTATGCGGGTTCCGAACTGCAGAATTATTTCACACAGCTTGCCAGGGCTGAATTGAAGGTATCGTATAAGCCACAGTCGGTGAATGCGATACCGGACTATTTCAAGGGCAAAGTACGTGAGTTACTGGAGAATACGGACGAACGAGGCATGGCATCCGAGCTTGTGGACGCATTTGAGCTCAGTGGGGCTATGGATAGCGATATACGTGATCTAAGCGGTGGTGAACTGCAGCGAGTAGCGGTCATTGCGTGCATGGTGCGAGATGCAGATTTCTACTTCCTGGATGAGATCACACCATTTCTGGACATATACCAGCGTGTACGGGTAGCGAAGATAATAAAGGAGTTTCTCAGCGACCGTGCAGTGATAGTGGTGGAGCACGATCTCGCTATCCTCGATATGCTCGCCGATTACATCCATATAATCTATGGTAAGCCAGCAGAATACGGTGTTGTGACGATGCCGAAGAGCACGAGCAGGGGCATAAACGAGTATTTGAATGGGTTCCTGCACGCCGAGAACGTGCGAATACGGGAGAAACCGATAGAGTTCACGGCACATCCACCGCGTGAGAAATCGAAAGATAAACGGGTATTCATAGAATATGGCAGTTTTGAGAAGCGTTATGATGGGTTCGTACTGGAGGCGAAAGCGGGCAATATAGAATATGGAGAAGTGCTTGGTGTTGTCGGCAGGAACGCAATAGGAAAGAGTACTTTTGTTAAGATACTCGCGGGTGAACTGGAACCGACAACGGGCAGAGTAGAGCTCGATATCACGATCTCATACAAACCGCAGTACATAGAGGTGAAGCACGAGCACAGGACCGTACGGGAACTGTTCCAGTACCTGGATATAAGCGAAACGGAGGTTGTAGAGGTGTTAAGACCTCTGAGAATAACGGAACTGGAGACGAAGAACCTGAAAGACCTCAGTGGTGGTGAATTGCAGGTTGTCGCGGTAGCCGCGTGTCTGTGCCAGGAAGCTTCACTGTATATACTGGACGAGCCATCAGCGCATCTGGACGTGGAGCAGAAGGTGCGGTTGATAAAAACGATCAGGCGATATGCCGAACGAAGAGACGTCTCTATGTTGATTGTAGACCATGATATATATCTTATAGACCTGCTGAGTGATCGGCTGATGGTATTTGAAGGTGAACCGGGTGCACGGGGCGTGATAAAAGGCTGTTTCGATATGCAAACGGGTATGAACATCTTCCTGAAGGAGCTTGGTGTTACATTCAGGCGGGATGATGTCTCGCTCCGTCCGCGTATAAATAAGATAGGATCGGCAAAGGATCGCGAACAGAAACAGAAGGGCAAGTATTATTATCTCTGATTTTGAGTGAAAGTTAGCACTGTCTAATAATATATGAGATCAATACGTACTACTCGGCAGTTCACAATACAATATTTTCATTCATTCAGTAAAGACCCATAAGCATATACACAGTATGAAGAGTAGCATTGCGTAGCCAAGGAACAGGTTTCTCGGACCCGAGATGTCGGATAACCAGCCACTGAGGAGAGGTATAGCACCGAGTCCGGCATAAAACATTGTGTAGTAGGTACCCATCACTCTGCCCCTACCCGTCTCTGTGGATTTTGATGCCAGTGTCAGCGTACCGAGCGATAGAGCACCGAGTCCGGCACCCAGTACCGCGCTTATCATAAATAGTTCGACAGGTGCGGTTGCGAAATATAGCGCCAGCATACCCGTTCCGCATAATAGCAGTCCGAGCAGAGAAAGATTGAACTCACCGGTATACTTCATCAGCTTACCGAGTAGTATCTGTAATACAGTAAATACTGCGAGCATGGTGGACAGCACATACCCGATAATTTCCAGCCTTTCTGGTAGCGATAGCGTACTCATGAGCTCCTTTGCCGCAAACGGAGCAAAGACAGGGGTCATTATCGCTGCAACACCTATACCAAAGAATATAATGATGCATGAAACCCTGAGTGCGGTTCTACCCGGGTCTGTAATCTGTAATGCGGGCATATCACGGACGTTATGCTCGGGTTCGGGCACCAGTAGAAGTACGAGTATCATACTGACCAGTGCGAAGCCTGCACAGAGATAAAACGGCGTGAAGATACTGTATCTGGTGAACAGTGCCCCGCCTACTGCCGGACCCAGAGCCAGACCCGCACCAACACCTATGTTGTAGATACTCATAGCATGACCACGGTTCTCATAGCCTGTCCTATCGGTGATGAGCGCGGTAATTGCCGGGAAGAATATACCTGCACCCGCACCCTGCAGCAGCCTCATGAATACAAGGTCGTATGCTTCACGTGCAAATGGGAATAGAACGGATGCAATGGCGTAAAGTGCTAATCCGGCAACTATCAATGGGCGTCTGCCTATTTTATCGGATAATACACCACCGGGAATTTCCAGCGGTGTGCTCGCAATTGTAAATGCTGAGAATATCAATGCAGACACAAACCATGAAGTCTCGAACTTCTCGACCACCCACCACGCAAGAGGGGTAGCGATAACGGTAACGCCAAACTGTGCACTAAATGCGCAGATTGCTGTGATAATAATGACACGTCTGACACGATCATCCATCTTTATCCATCCCTTCTCGCCTCTGACTCCACATTCACAAATAGTATAATGGTTGTGTGAAGAACTAATCAATCTCGCACCCGGGTTAGATATATAGTTGCATCAGGCGGACATGAACATAAAAGGATATATTTATAATGGATGATCAGAAAGAGAGAGATTTGATGAATATCAGAGAAGTGCAATCATGGCTAAATGAGCATTGGGTGGAGGTATTTGCGAATGATGCCGTAGGTACCGGATGCTTCAGCTATATGCCCGGAGAGGTTGTATGGGCGGTGACGAAACGGTGCAATCTGAGGTGCAAGCACTGTTCAATAAGTGAAGAGCCCGCGGGCGAACTGAGTACAGAAGAGGGATTTGGGATAATAGAGGCGGCGGCGAAGCTCGGTCATGTCAAATTCGCATTCACGGGCGGTGAACCGCTACTACGACCCGACATCTATGAGCTGATCGAATATGCTTCGTCTTTTAGGATGCAGGTGGTGATGGCGACGAACGGCACACTGATAAGCGAAGAAGTAGCGAAGAAGCTGAGAGATGCGGGTTTAGAACGTGCTGCGATAAGTATTGACGGGTTTGGACGTGCACATGACCGTTTCCGGGGTGTTGATGGCGCGTTCAATGCGGTGATTCGCGGTCTGAAGGCGTGTCGTAACGCGGGGCTTGATGTTCAGCTCTTCTCGATGGTTACGAGGTATAACTATAATGAACTACCGGGTATAATCAAGTTTGCCAATATGATGGATCTCTGGCGCGTATATCTCATATATCTCATTGCGGTGGGCAGGGGTAAGGAGATATCAGATGCTTGCTTATCACCCGCGGAGAACACCCAATTCTTTGAGTTCGTGTTAGAGAAGCAGATGGATGTCAAAGTCTGGCTCAAGCCGATATGCAACCCCCAGTACTGGGCGTATCTGCGGTCAACCGGGCTTGTGAACGGTAATGAACCACGATTTACGGGCTGTACTGCGGGTATCACGCGTTTTCATATATTCCCCAACGGTGATGTAACGCCATGCGCGTATCTGCCCGTCAGAGCGGGTAACATAAGAGAAACGGCGTTACTGGACATTATAGAGCATTCGGAAGTCTTCAAAGCACTGCGTGCACGGAAGCTGAAAGGTAGATGTGGCACCTGCAAATACAAAGATATTTGTGGCGGCTGTCGATCAAGAGCGTATGCCCTGACGGGCGATTACCTGGCGGAAGACCCGGTCTGCACGCTCTACCGGGAAGATGATGAGTGAGCCTGAGATGACGAGTGAACATATGATGGTGAGTGATAAATAAAATAACCACGCCTCTTATATAAGAGAAGTGTTAACCTAACTTTATGGTTCTATGGTTAACGGTGGTTACGGCTCTGATAGCCCTATCGGCGGTTATATATGCATACGTGCGACGAAAGATAAACACTGCCGCCCTGCTGGGTTCCCTTGTACTCGGTACAGTTATCATATTAGCATTAGGGTTGCGGTACAGTTATTGCGGTTTGCTTGTATTACTCGCGTTCTTTATATCGGGCAATATCGTCACGAAGTATAAGTACGATAAGAAGGAAGCTCTTGGCGTTGCGGAAGCCAACCGTGGTATGCGTAGCATAAATAATGTGCTGGGCAACGGGCTATCTCCGGTTATATTCGCCATTGGCTTCGCGATCACGCGTGATACTTTATTCTTACTCGGCTTCTCGAGCGCTGTCGCTACTGCCTGTGCCGATACGTTTGCAACCGAGATAGGGCAGGCAGAGGGCAATCCAAGGCTGATAACGACGTTGAAGAAGGTGCCTGTTGGTACAAGTGGCGGAGTCAGCCTGCCCGGCATCGGTGCCGCATTGCTCGGATCCATATTAATCGCGACAGTATCGCTCATCTTCCGTTTTGGTATGCTATTCTTCTTTATATGTCTCGTCTCGGGATTCCTCGGGGGTATCGTGGATAGCATTTTTGGTGCGACCGTGGAAGACAGATATCCGCTCAGATTGAATAAGCACCATGTGAATGTAATGGCGACGTTATCGGGCGGCATCTGCGCCATATTGATCGCGTATCTCGTGCTCTGATTTCCGTTTCTTTTCTACATTAATAACCGGCTTTTACGGTCACGGAACTTCGGTCAGCAACGTACAAAACCGTCAGCTTTGCTGCACAGGTTCTCTGGCTTTATGATCACTCGTTTCGACCGATCGATCATGGTATGTCCTATCATGTACGCATCCACACCGTGTCGCGATGCGATATCAATAACAGCGTCGGCTTCTCGCTCAGGTACGACCACACAGAACCCGATACCCATGTTATATACCCGATACATCTCCTCTTTTGGTATATTACCAAGCTGTTGAAGCAGCGAGAAGATGGGCGGTGTATCCGGCAGGTCCTCTATCACGAACCCGACCGTTGATTGTACCCTGCTGAGGTTGAGTAGCCCGCCAGAGGTGATATGCACAAGCGCTTTAATGTCAAGATTGGCGTTCAGCATATCCATGATCTCGGCTACGTATATGCGTGTGGGTACGAGCAACTCCTCACCCAGCGTCCTGCCTCCCAGTTCCGGGAAGTGTGTATCGATCATATCCGGCTGCTGTGCCAGTATATGGCGTGCCAGGCTGAGCCCATTGCTATGTATGCCGTTACTTCGCAGTCCAATGATGGCATCGTGCTCGCCGATATCCTCGCCCGTAATTATCCTGTCAAGTGCTACTTCGCCTATTGCAGTACCCACAAGGTCGAATTCATAGTTTGGACGCACACCTTTCAGCATGTCCCGTACCTGCGCTATCTCACCACCAGCAATTGTTATCCGTGCGAGTTCGGCACCCTTCAGCAGCCCTTTACCAATATCCGCAAGTAATTCGGCATTCGGACTGCAAACCGCGATATAATCGAGCATTGAGAGCGGTTCCGCACCCACACATATTATATCATTGACGTTCATCGCCACACAGTCTATACCGACCGTATCATATTTGTTCATCATCTGTGCAATCAGTATCTTGGTACCTACACCATCGGTTGATATCGCCAGACCCCGGTCACCGATCTCTATCACATTTGCGAAATAGCCAATATCCAGTTTCAGTGCACCAGAACCGTGCCGTCTCAATGCGTGACTTCGACGCACATAATTCAGTAACCCCGCCAGTGCCACTTCTTCTCCCGTCGTATCGACACCAGCGTCCCTGTACGTTGCCTGCATCTTATTCCCCCCATTTATCTTATTATCAAACCATATTATATGGTTCAGTCCAACATCACCATACCCGACTGTAAACCTGCACGAGCTCGATGCTAATATCCTGCCATACAGCATAATAAATACATGAGTACACGCGCTACCCCCAGGTGCTCATAAGTATCTTCAAGCCAAATATGCCGGTGAGCGCTACGGGTATGAGTATCATCCCCATGAATGCATTTCTTACCAGTTTATTGAGTTCTTCTTCACGTTCCAGCACTCTACCACGGAATAATACCATCAAACTCTTTGCAGTGTAATATGTCGGTAACGCGAGTAATGGAAGTCCATACCAGGGCACATCAAGCCATAAAAGAGCGGAATACGAAGCCCATGATGCCAGTGTCAGTGGCAGATACAGCGCAAGTGTGGTTCGCTTACCCAGCCTAATAGCGAGATGTCTTCGACCTGCCCTTGCATCGTACTCAAAATCCGGCAGTTCACGCATCAATTTCAGCTTGAACACATCTATTATCCACGGTAGAGCGACCAGAGTCGGAACCCAGCTAATCCGGTGTGCCTGGAGATAGTAACCACTGAATACGGTAAGCCAGCCAACGCCGATGGTCAAGTCCAGCTCGCCCCAGCCACTGTACGACAGTCGTGGCCCGGTTGAGTACGAATATGCGACAAGGATACCCAATAACCCAAGTGGTATTGTAAGCGCACCCGTGTGGAGTATAAGCCATAGCACCATACTGAATGGTATAGCAGCCACAAGACACAGGTATGCACCGGTTAATGCCTGTTTCACCGTTATACGTCCGGTTTCAAACGCATTGAAGCGACCACTGGCACCAGTCGAGTGTAACGAGCTCACCTCCCCTGCAAACATCAATTTATCGTCCTTCAACTGTCTCTTATAATCGGTATATACACTGCAGGCATTGAGCACGAAACAGAACTCAGTGAGCAGAAATACAGCTATTAGCGAACATATAAGTACTGGCAGGTCAACACTATAATTTTCACTCCATGCGATAACCGAGCCGAGAATGAAGGGCAGTATGGTGGTGGTGAACTTGGGGAATCCGGATATCTCGATCCAGCCTGCAATCAGATCCTGTTTCATCTTTGGACACCATTCAATATAGCTTTCATTCGTTCCCGTTTGCGTCTTGCCATCTCTACCGCGATGTCCACCCTGCGTTTCATCGTTTCAAACTCCTCTTCCGTGATGTGCTCACCCACCGCTTGCTTTACCGGTGTGTATGCAGCTTCACGGAACTTCGGTCTGAACTCCTCTCTCCTGCCATCAACAACTATCTCTGCACCTTCGCCTTCTTCAACCACCCCGATCTCATCAATTCTGATATCATGAGCGTTCATGACCCGTTTTATCGCTTTTACCTGCGCTTCGGGGCATATAACAAGCAGTGAGTCCAGGGATACGCCAAGATAATCGATCCCGTAACGTTCGAGCATTTCGATGACCACTGGATTCACCATAGCACGGATACGGTCTTCATGGAATACCAGTTTCACCGCAGATACTTTCGCAATCTCATGTGCATCGCCTCTTATGCCTCCATTTGTGATATCGGTCATCACATGGATCCCGGCAACCAGTCCAGACTCGATGAGTGCTTTACAACCCACCAGGAACTTCACGTTCAGTGTCTCTTTCACTACCTCATACTCACCGTTGTACAATGCCGTGGTGGAGATAGTACCACCGCCAGCACCCTCTGTCATCAATATTACGTCACCAATGCACGCTTCTGTACGCGTCACGAGCTCGTCGGCAATACCAACAGCGCCCACGCATCCGGTCATGCGTTCCCCAATCACCATGTCCCCACCGATCCGCAGTGTCGAGCCGGTAACGAGTGGCACACCCGTTGCATCGGATACCGCAGATATGCCCGCAATATGGTCAAATATCTTGCCAACATCTCCATCGTCTGCAACATGGATATCAGAGAACATAGCGACCGGAGTGGCGCCCATGACGTACACATCACGAAGAGCCGCACGTGCGACATGAAAACCCGCAAGGAACGGGAAATCGCTCAACCGCGAGTGCATACCATCGACGGTAACAACGATAAATTTGTGTGCAGGCACATTAACAACGCCCGAATCACTCAGAGATGCTGAATCAACCACCGCACCGGTTGATCCTATCAGCTCACCTATCTTCTGATGCACGTAGAAATCGCCCGCACCTCGTGACCCGACACCGAACTCACCCATGCGAACTCCCGATTCAATTGCGACAAGCAGTTCATCCTCGTCCTTTATTGCCAGTGTCCTCTTTGCTTCTTCGAGTACCGCTGCTGCGAGCCTGTCCAGTGCTGCTGGACTCATATCCGTCTTTATCTCGCTTATACGCGCGCGTAAATCCGCGATTATAGCGCTATCGGCTCTACCTCGCCTGAGATTCCGTTTCACAAAACCCTCTATATCCATTTATCTCGCTATTTCCTTAACTGTTCGTTTATAGTTGTTGATGACGTATATAAGCTGTTACCGTTTGCATCCATACCAACCACCAGCGGACCGAACTCTTCAACGAGCAGGTGCCAGACCGCTTCAGCCATTCCGAGATCCTGCCAGTGCAGTGCTATAACTCGTTTTATGCGAGTGGCAGCTAAAACTGCCGCGCCACCCGGCATTGCAAGATACACACACCCGTAGGTACATAAAGCCTCCCGGGTTCGCGTACCCATACCGCCTTTACCGATTATGGCACGTATCTGAAGCGATTTTATAAGCTCTGGTGTGGCTGATTCCATTCTTGCACTGGTTGTGGGCCCTGCTGCTATTATCTCTCGTCCTGCGGCAAGTGGACCACAATGATATATCACAGCACCGCGTTCTATCGGCACTTCCCTGCCGGCTTTACAATAGTCCAGGATACGATGATGCGCTCTGTCACGCGCTGTGTATACGTCACCACTCAGATATACGATATCTCCGACCCGCAGATTCCTGACATCACGCTCCGCAAGAGGTGTGTGTAGCTTCTTCATTACTAAATAAGTGTTGGAACGTAGATAATAAAAATAGTCCGTTCCCGTTGCCATACCCGGTACACGGCTACTGCATGCTCAACGCCCGGATGCGAAGTTACGGGTATGCCTCCTGCATTAAATTAAATAAAGAACCATTCTCTCGCTCTTGTCCAATCGACTATATGCCCATCGATATAACTTCCATTTATCAACGATAACCAGTGACTACCACTTCCCCCCAACAGGTGCCAATCATTCTGGTTTGTGTAGTTCAGTGCGCATTTACCTTTATATCTATTTCGCACGGTACGTCCGTTATTAGCCTCATACTCTATCACGATATTGTAAATACCAGTGAGCATACCTGTCCACCGGTAGCCTTTTTGTGGTACGGTCTTTTGATATATCATGTGGGTTATTGAATCACCCCCTTTTTTATTACTGCTCAGCTCTACTTTGAAGGTGCGGCATCGCGTTGGTTTTACCCATCCCGTTGCGGATCCGTTAGTATTACCCATACGCTCGTAAGCATCTGCATGGAGATCGAGTTTACCATCATCTGGTACTACCACAAACCATTTCTGATCTTCTCCTCTACATTCCGGTACCGCAACTCTTATCCGGTATACACCGGGAGTGAACTCAACCTGTTTCGTTATGTATTTGAAGAGAAGCTTCGTCCTCTTTGCTAAGTTCCACGACTCATTTGCTACGAGATCATCACTGCTACCATTATAAATATATAGCTCGACCCTCGTATCCGGGCAGACGTAGGAGTTCGATTTCGCGGTAATGGTCATGGATTGACCATGTCGAACGACACACGAGGCGGGACTCACGATCGTTTTGATTTCCAGTCGCGGGCAGAATCTGCCCTTATAACCCTCCAGGCAATAACAGCCTTTTAAACCATGCCTCTTTGACGCTTCTGTAAGTGCTCTCTCTATCGGGTAGCATTCCATAAGCGTATGTTGCCAGAACTCACGGCTGGTATCGTCCGAACGCCCTATTGGCAGTGGTACTACACCCGATATGTACGTCTGCACTCCGTGGTATGGCGTTGTACCATTACCACCGATAATACAGCTCTTCAATGGATCAAGCCCGGCTTTACATGAATTCACGAAACACACGCAATTGTTGAGTCCTGCCCATGTGCTCATATTGCAGAAGTCGTCACTTGTTATTGCACCATCGTGCAATAATAAACCGTATGGGTTGCCATGTCCTATGTTGTTCCACGCAATCAGGTTACTGTTGTGTTTCAACTGATCCATAAT
>JAODGH010000020.1:13022-16048 GCA_025464325.1 Methanosarcinales archaeon
CGCACTCAGTACAGTCACATAGAGCTCGCAACGGTACTCAGTCCCGTATGCGGATTTCACTGGCTGTGCGAAGCACACCGTTCTGACACCGTATGCACCGCTTATTTCCGTGCTCAGCTCGTTTGTTATCAGATCGGTGGAGATGGTTTTGAGCTTATCATTCACGTCCGGTGCGAATGTGTGCGGAGAAACGATATCAACGGATATACCGGGCGATGCTGACGATGCCTGTAGCGTGATCAGCATAAGAGCCAGAACCGCCATGATCAGATGTTTGTTGATCTCTCGTTCACCTCCCCTGCTTTAATCTTAGATATACTATTAAAATAGATGAATGAAATGAATACTGGATAGCTAATTGAACTATACATTACAATAGAATAAAAAATAAAAAATGAAAGGGAAGGGTTAGTTGGTTCCGTTTTATACTTCAATAGATCCCCACCACTTTGCCCTTGTCCAATCTATGATATCACCAAAGGTATCAACGTAGGCGTAGTGACCTAGCGATAACCAGTGACTGCCACTTCCGCCCCACATGAACCAAGTATAATCGAGCGGGGATGGTTCATATGGTTCATGCCGGCTTGTATAGTTCAGAGCGCATTTACCGCTATATCTGTCTCGTCTGGTACGTCCATTATTATCCTTATATTCTATCATGATATTGTAAATACCCGTAAGCATACCATTCCACTCGATGTATACTACACCCTCACCCCATGTCTTCTCTTCAGGTGGTACGGTTTTTTGATACACCTGCGTCAGGGCTTTTGGATACATAGAGTGATTCGCTGGTGGTTTGACCGGAGTTTCTTTACCTAAGGTACCTCCACTCTCAACTTTGAAAGTGCGGTATTTCGTTGGTTTTACCCATCCCGTTGCAGTTCCGATAGTATCATGTATTGAATCCTCACATACATAGCCGATATCGATCTTTCCGTTTTTCGGTGCAACCGCAAACCACTTATGATCTTCGCCACAATACCAGCCACCTTTAGAATACACATATATGTCTATCCGATACGTACCTGGATCGACTGAAGCACGCCATTTATGATTCTTGAACAGCAGCTTCGTCTTCTTTGTTATGTGCCAGGTTTTAGTATATTCGAGCTTACCACTGCTATCATTATAAATATTTAGCACTACCGTTGCACCCGGGAATACGTACCTGTCCGATTTCGCGGTGATTCTCATGGTTCTACCCTGTCGAACGACGCACGAGCCGGGACTCACGATCGTTTTGATATCCAGTGGCGAAAAGAATGTACCTGTATCGCCCTCCAGACAATAATAACCAGACAAATTATGATTATTTGCCGCTTCCTCAAGTGCTGCGTACATCCAGTAGCATTCCAGTAGCGTATGTTGCCAGAACTCCCGGCTGGTATCATCAGAAGGACCTATTGGCAGTGATGTCAGGCCCGATATGTACGTCCTCACTTCGTGGTCTGGCGTTGTACCATTACCACCGAGAATACAGCTCTTCAATGGATCAAGGCATGCGTCACAAGAATTCACGAAACAGACACAATCTTTGAGCCCTCTCCAGGCGTTCATATCGCAAAAGTCACTACTTGTTATTGTACCATCGTACATTACTAAACCGGATGAGCTGCCATGTCCTATGTTATTCCAGGCAATCAGTTTACGGTTGTATTTCAACTGATTCATTACTGCTCTTCTCTTCGCCTTCTTACCGATAAGCAGCGTGGAACTGCCGAGCGCGTCCTTGAAATACTGGTTTATTTCCCTGGTAGCACTTACTGCTGATTGTATGTCGCCCGCGGGTGTATCAGCCAGACCCTTTCTGTACGTACCGTATGTGCCCTCTGAATCATCAAAAGGAACCGATGGCATTGGTACATTAGGCTCTATATCTCCTTTCAGACTATATGTTTCACTTGCCACATCAAGATCGCACTCAAGCCTGTAAGTGACGGCGCTCCAGTCTGTTGCGCTCAGTACAGTCACATAGAGTTCGCAACTGTACTTGTCTCCATATACGGGCGTCGCAAAGCAAACCGCCATGACCCTGTATGCACCACTTATTTCTGAGCTCAGCTCATTTGTTATCAGATTGGCAGAAATGGCTTTAAGCTTATCATTTACGTCCGGCGCGAATGTGTACGAAGAAACGATATCAACGGATATATCCGGTGATGCCGATGCCGATGATGCCAGTAGCGCAACCAGCATAAGAGCCATAAGGGCAATAGCAAGCTGTTTCTTGATCGCTCATTCACCTCCTAACTCTTTTTACTCCTGCATGCATAATTGAGGGTTACAAAACGAGATTAAAAAAACTTTCGGTATGCTGGTATGTGTGATAAATCCGTACTACTGGTTTATGCATTCATAAAATATGGTTCTCAGTATGTACATTGTTCTGTTGAAAAAATAAAAAATAAAAGATAAAAAAAAACTGATTATGGCTCTAATGTTACATTCCCTTCATCATCATAGGCATCGCTCCTGTTACATTCGTTATGGTCCAGAACTTCATCCTTTTACTGTCCAGTATATAACCTTTGAAATTATCGCTTTCGTTTCCTGTCAGCTCTGTCCAGTGGTTACTGCCTGACCCGTATGCTACCATCGCTCCTGGTGGATAGTACAGCAGCGCACATTTACCTGCATATCTATCTCTCATGGTGCGTCCACTACTATTGTATTCCATCACGACATTGTAAGTTCCCGCAAGCATACACGACTGTAACCTTGTGCGGCATCTTGTTGGTCTTATCCATCCACTTGCATTCCCCTCAGTACCATCTACACTTTCATTAGCATCTGCACTGAACTCGAGCTTTCCGTTTCCCGGGACTACCGCAAACCACTTATGATCTTCGCCACATAGCTTACCTCCGCTGGAATACACTTTTATATCTATTCGATACAACCCCGGGTCGAATAACGAGCTATCAGTCCATTTATAATTCAGTAGTAGCTTCGTCTTCTTTGATGATATGGTGGTACTATCTTCAAGCACACTATTAATATATAGTTCTACTCTCGTACCC
>JAODGH010000027.1 GCA_025464325.1 Methanosarcinales archaeon
TACGAATCGTGGACCGATGCGGTTGTTGTTTCAATACAGAAGAGCATTTCCAAAAACTTCAATTTACCCATCAACTTCCTATGCGCGTACCATAAGTACCCGTAGCGCCGCCACAATCGAAGCAGTAGCCCTCCTACGGATATTTAAGATTGCTCGCGCGTACCACACCTTTTGCATCGCCGACGATTCCATACTTGAGTTATAACTCATTCCCGTTTAGATACCGCATTGCTACCCGCAAATCTGCGGGGGTATTTACATTTATTGCAAGCATGGGGTCATGGAACACAAACGGTACGGAATACTGTGAGTTCGTAACGACATTGAGACCACAGGCAACGAGTCTCTCACCTTTATATGAGAATGCGAAACCGGGTGTTACACCGTCCGGTACTATACTCAGCGGTACCGCACCGGTAACACTGTTGCCCGAATAGAAAGCTATAAGTGCATCGATATGTTCAGCCTGTAGAAAAGGTATATCACACGCGACAGTTATGAATACTGGATATAGGTCGAGGAGATAGCGTAGGTCTGCATGGTAGCCACAACCCGGCGTCTCTATCGTCCGATAATTCTGCTCCTGGCAGTACAGATAGGTCTCTGGCGTGTTCTTCGTCACCGCCACTTCAAATTCGTCAGCTTTTGACTCCATCACACGCGACACAATCAGATCTAACAGCCGTATACCATTGCTCAATTCTATAATCGCCTTCTCCCTGCCCATTCGGCTTGCTCGTCCACCCGCAAGTATTATCACTCTCATTTAGAGATATGACCGCATCTCTCGCTCCTTCTGCTCCCTGTACTGGTATCTGAGCAGGGGATTGCTCTTCATTCGTTCTATCTCGCAGTCCAGTCGCTCGTCCAGTTCCGCCTGCTTATCTGATATATAATTTCTGCAGAGTTTGTATGTGGATTCCGACGAATACTGCTGAATACCAGCAACAACAATCGCGAGATCATCACCTGCTGCCGGTGACACGAGTCCAAAAGGTGCTGGTGCACCACACATAAACAGTTTATTCAGATCATCATCCGGCTTACCGATCTCCAGACCGAAGCCAATAGCCTTATTATCCCCGGTCTGCTCTAACTTCAGCTGCCATATCCGTTCAGGAGTAGATATGAAGAGATCATACCTGCCCTTCTGGTTCCTGCCACTGAGCACCCGCCATTCGCACCTCTCAATCTCCTTACTCCGGTCCCATTGCTTCTTCAGTAACTTCACTATCTCCGTGGACGGCTTTATCATGATTCTTTAATTATGTTCGGTAATACATAAATATAAAAATCTCAATTTTGTATGTATTCCAGCACCCTTTTATGAAGTTCAAGCAGCAGTTCACGTCGTGATTCCATAAGCACCACGTCAGAAGCCTGTAACGCCACGAGATTATGCGCAAAAGGCGAAGGAAACGGCGTCTCTACCACGATTACTTCGATCTTACCAGCCTCAATACCCCGGAGCACTTCCTTCGCATGCTCTATATCAAACACCTCCTCCAGTATCTCTCGATACGTCTCCTCAACGATAGGAAAACCCTCTATCTTCTTCGCCACGCTCAGTATGGATGAAGAACTCCTCTGCTGCTTGCCCACACCTATCTCATAACCCCTGTACTGCTTCAGCACCATCAAGCCACGGACCGCACAATGCCGGAATCGCCGTTTAAATAACTCCGTTCGCTTCACACTCTCGCGTAATATGCCCTCTACGGTATCACTACTCACCAGATCCGATATAAGATCGCTATTCACATCCACGCGCCTGTGTGGCAGTTTCAATATGAACCCGTTATCGTTTATCGTTATAGAGACATTTGTCTTATATTTACGACTTATTGCATATGCATAAGCGCGTGATAGCGCATCGAGCACTCGTCTGCCATACAATGCATGAAACACGATGTTCTGACAGCCCGAATCATCGCAGTAATATTCAACGAGAATACGTCTGTGATTGGGAATAATACCCACGTACTTCTTCTGCTCCTCAAAATATGACACCATGTCCTCTGCTGCAGCCTCCGCCAGCCCGTAATCGCGTTTGAGCCATTTCACAACCTCAGTTCGATGTGAATCCTCCAGCCGGCGTTCCATTTCCGCCCTGAATCGCCCTATTTCTAGCGCAGAATCGTACTCTAAGGGCAGCATCTCGCCTATCCATGCCGGTATCGTCGGCATACCTTCGAATGGGTCAACATATGCCCGCATACCGCGTACCGATACGAACTTATAGGTCTTACCACCCAGCACGAAAGAATCGCCCTTCCCGAGTTTCTCAAGGAACGGCTCGTCTATCTCGCCTATCTTCTTCTTCGGCTCTCGCAGGAATACCTGTACCGAGCTCTCGGATGGTATGGTACCCACATGGGTCATGTATATGCCGCGAGTGCTCCTCTTCCTGCCAAATACTCCCTCTTCTCCATCATACCATATCTTTGCATATACCTTCCGGCTCTCCAGTTCCGAGAAATCACCCGCAAGATACCGCAGCACGGATATGAACTGCTCCTTATTCAGGTTACGATACGGATATGCTCGTCTTATCAGATTATATGCCTCTTCAACGTTCCACCGCTGTTCTAACGCCATACCCACAAGCTGCTGCGCCAGAACGTCCAGAGCGGGACCGACAATACGAACGCGGTCCAGTTTCTTGTCCCTCGCACATCTTGCCAGGACCGTACACTCAACGAGATCGTCTAAATCGGTTACAACGAGACACCCACGTGCAACCCTGTCCAGTCTGTGCCCCGATCGACCTACCCGCTGTATTAGCCTCGTAACGCTTTTAGGCGAGCCTATAAGTATGCAGAGGTCGAGCGACCCTATATCTATACCCAGCTCAAGCGAAGAGGAACATGCTACTGCCTTCATCCTGCCATCCTTCAGCCCTTCCTCAACTTCAAACCGCGTATCACGGGATAACGAGCCATGATGCGTACCGATTCTATCTCTGTCCGCTGTCATCAGTTTCGCAAGCTTATACGCGACTCGTTCGGCACCAGATCGCGTGTTCGTGAATATCAGGGTGGATTTATGCTCTTCTACAAGGGTTCGTACCTTATCGTAAAGTGCCGCTGTTGCATCTCCGGTATCGTAAACGAAGTTTAGCGGGGAATGCACACTCACTTCCAGCTCCTTCGCAAATGATACATCGGCGATCAGGCAGGGGCGTGGCTTATGCGCTTCATCATAGCCCACCAGGAACTTCGCTACCTCTTCTAAGGGCGATATCGTTGCACTCATGCCGATACGTGTGAACCCGGCACTGCAAAAATGCTGCAATCGTTCGAGCGTTATGCTTAGATGCGCTCCTCGTTTGGAATCCGCAACTTCGTGTATCTCATCGATAACGACGTAATCTAACTGTTTAAGGTGTTCTCTGAACTTCGGTGCATTCAGTATTATCGCAGCACTCTCAGGTGTCGTTATCAGTATATGCGGCGGTTTTCTGAGCATACTCTGTCGCTCTTTCTGCGTTGTATCTCCTGTCCGAACTGCCACACGTATCTTGTTCGTAATGCCCAATTCTCGTTCCATCAACTCCGCTATCTCCGTCAGCGGCTCTTCCAGGTTGCGTCTTATATCATTACCCAGAGCCTTTAACGGGCTTATATATAGGCAGTATATCCTATCCCCGAGCCTGGACTCGCGATTCAGTTTACAGAGGTGGTTTATAATCCCGAGGAAGCAAGCGAAGGTCTTACCACTGCCCGTTGGCGCGCATATCAGTATATTTCGCCGCTCTATCACCTCCACAATCGAATACCGCTGTGGCGGTGTGAAATGCTTGTACTTCTTCCTGAACCATGCCGATATATAGGGCTCCAGATGCCGGTATATCTCTTCCTCACTATATTCTCGTGCTTGTTCCATCAATTCTCATAAATTGGCGTAATATCCCGTTATAGGTGTAATATCAAGTTCAAAACCCACAACCGGATAGTCCAGCTCGAAATTGAGTATCACCTCCGGGTGGAGCTCGCCGAATACTCCCATCTTCGCATTATTAATCATTATATCTGCCCGTCTGCCCGTTATGAACGCATCATCAGCGGATTCCTCTATTCGTACCTCTGGTTGATTCAGTCCCAGTTCGTTCAGCACCGCGTCAACGATCGACCTGACCTCTGCGAAATTGGCATTTGCATGCAGAGATACCGCAGCGAGGTGTTCCCGTTCTTTGAAGTCTGAACCTGATATTACCGTACCCACCTCGAAGATACGTTGTGGCAGGTCACGGTGCTTATTAAATGATAGTATCTCGAGCAAATTAGGTAATATAGTGCAGCGTAGTATCGTATGCTCGCTACTGATAGGAGAAGCCACCTTTACAGGCTGGCTTGCTTTTCGCCTCATACGTTCAAACTGCTTCACTGACGACGTCAATGTAAATGTAAGCACTTCAAAATAGCCCAGACCCGTCATTATAGCCCTAACTGCGCTTTTGAGATCTTCAACCGGATGTTGCTCGCCTATTACGAGCGTAGCCGGGTATTCCGGCTTTATCCTGTTATAGCCATAGCCGATAGCAATATCCTCGATTATATCCCATGGATGGAGTATATCATATCGATAGGCGGGTATCAACAGCTCTATAAACCCGTCATCTCGCACAGTCGCACCAAGTCCCATTCGTTCACAGCAGGTTTTGCACTCTTCTGCGCTCAGGTTGATCCCGATAAGCGAATTGACCTCCTCCATTGAGACCTTCATCTTCGCAGGTGCCAGATCCGGTGTCGTTCTGACTTCACCGTCCGGATAGTGCATTGAGACCGATTGGATCCGTCCACCACGTTCTACAAGTGCCGCAGCAACGATGTTTAGAGCGACATTAACATTCATATCCAGACCCGTGACGTCTATAAATATATCGGTCGTGGATTCTGTCACTCGCGTCAGTTCGGCATTGATGATCGGCGGGAATGAGAGGACATTACCCGAGGAGTCCAGAATCAGTGGATATTTCGCACTGTTCTCGAGTATGTAGCTGTAAGCAATACCTTTGGGATGTCGATCTAAGATCTCTGCCAGGGTCATCTCTTCTTCATAGTCCAAAGGTACAAAAGCGAATCCCGGATCTGCCGCAAGGTATCTGAAAGGTGGCTTTATCTTATTCAGGTCGTGCAGACCGATCGCAATCTTCTCCCTATTCCTGCCGATTCCGCGATGTAAATGCTCCTGTAGCTGCATCAGCGATTCTATCGCGCTCGAATCTATGCTTACATCCCTTGCCACACCACACACCACACACGGTCGAACCGCTTTGACCGAGGGATCTACAGTCATCTCGATACCTGAACTCTCCACTTCGTAACGCATCAGTCCGGGCTCAAGTTCCAGAAATTGCCTCAGAGCACGAGCGACACCCTCAACACTGAACAGATCAGGGCGGTTCGGGAAGAACTCCACATCCATATGCTCCGATTCTATCCGCTCAACATCCGCAGGCATCAGTGGTAGTTGCTCCTTTATTCGCTCGATACTGACACCGGTCAGAGCTTCTAAATCACTGTACGGCAATCTTATTACGGGCATCCTACTTTATCATTTGTACCAGATTATTAAATAGAAGCAGTGCCAGTTAAAAAGGGGAATAAGAATAAATAAAAGAAGAAGAGATACTGCTTTAGATCTTTTAGCGCGGCGAGTCGATCAATAATCACTCACATCACGACGTCAGTATCTCCTCGAACAAATCCGCTTCCAGTTCATGCAGCATCGGTATTCCCGTGACTTCAGATGCGAGTTTAGTCAATGCCGCTATATCGCTTCGGTCTATCAGATTCAGTTTGAACTTGCGTGTGCCCGCAAGCATCTGCTTCAACCCGAGTCCCGGCCGCTCTTTCAGATACGTGTAAACGCCAACAGCGGACCATGGTATCTCATCACCGACCTTATCACCGTATTTTGTCCTCAGCTCCTCGCCGGCAATGAAGAACTGCTCCGGGCGGTTACCGTACTTATTGGCGAAATCACGTGGTAACCTGTTCTTCTCCGCGAGTTCTGTGAAATATAGCGATTTCATCGCCGCCGTTAATTGAGATCGTGCCATTGTTATCGTCTTGACGAAGGGACCTCTGCCGTTGTTGCCACCGAAAATGCTTAGTGCTATCGCCTTGAACATCTGTGTCTCGTTTATGAACCCCCTGCCTTACTTATATCGGGCACGTATTTACCCGCACGCTCCAGTATCCTCGCACACTCGAGTATCTGCGCTTCTAAATAAACAGTGGGTGTTTTGCTTCATAAGCGACTTTCATCGTCCATGCTACATCCACGGGGGCGGTATGCATCTGTTTTTATCGTCACGTATTTCGCACCTATATTGCGTAGCCATTCGACATCTTCGACAAAACCCTGCTCATCCAGGAAGCCCACACGGCTGTGGCGCTCAAACGTCTTAAACAGCCCGTCTTTAAACGCTTCCTGAACCGCAGGGTCTTCTGGATCTGGCTGCACGACATAACTCCTTCGCTTCAGTTCCAGTGCTCGTTCAAGCGAAGACACGCGTATCTCACCGCCTACGTCCACACCGAATCTCTGATCTTCTACGGTTGTCAGGACCGCAACTTCGCCGTATTTACCGTCCCAGTATTCCTTGAAGAGTCTAACCCTCCGTTCCATCTCCGGCGATTTCGTCACTTTACCGTTCGTGAATACCGATTCCCTATCCACTCCACAGACGTTTTCACCTGCTGTGTTGCATAACTCACGCAAAATAGTAGCATACGCCTTTAAAAGCATAACAAAGCGTTGTAATAGCTTCTTCTGAGTTTGTACCAATAAGCGCTCACCCACCTCTAATTAGCAAAAGGTGGAAGGAATAGCAGTTTTTCAAATAATTGTGCAACACAGCAATTTCAATCACCTACCCATATGTTTTGCAGCGTAAAAGAATACGGATTCGTCAAACACGCTGCACAGGCTCCGCAATAGCAACATACCGGAAAACTCCTCTCTCCTGTCATACTTATGTGCATTCTCCGTTTTTTACTGATCATGGATATGTACAGGACATATAAAAGCATAATTTAAGAACTTTTCATAATCGATATGAATATCACGTGTGCCCCCTGAAGGTTTTTCTTTTAGCACTGTTTCTCAATATTCTAAGAACATGGTCAGGAAAGCGCCGGAGAGGGTGACTGTTGCTCTGGATAAGGATACCTTTGAAGTCTTAAAGAGGCTGAAAGAAGAGCTGAGGATGTCACAGAGCGAGTTGATGCGTGAGGCAATAAAGTTTTATAGTCGGCACAAAACGCTATTTGAGTCGATCGAAGATAAGAAGCTCTACACCCATGCCGAGATGCTTGCCACCGGTGAACATGTCATACTGGACATAGACCACTGGCTACTATTGCTCAGTTTTATTGAATCACACCCGGATAGAGAGAAGTTCTGGGAATTGCACCGGGTGGTATGCCGGGCACATGCGGAACAGTTCAAACACAGATCCTTCAGTGTAGAATACATACTGAAACGGCTTGAAGCCTGCAACTTCTTCAAATTGAGTCGAACGGGCAGGAACGAATTCACGCTCGTCCTGGGCTCTGATGTGCTAAAACCGTTCATAAAGACGGAACTTGAGGAGATATTCGCCGGGATGGGTTACCGGGTCGATGTGAAAGAGGACCTCACAAAGCTGAGACTTAAACTATTGCATGTATGATTCAACGCTGGAGCTGACTTAAAGTCGCCTTTATTAATCCTACCGGTCCGGTCATCATCATATCACCTGCCGGTGCGGCGTATAGACCGATACCACGCATTTTTTCACGTTTTGGACCCGTAAGAGCTACCACTTCCGGGCTGTTTCGTTCTATCACTATTGCACCATGACCGCCATCCTCAAAAACTTCCTCGAAGGTCAGGTCGCCATCTACAAGCTTTTTCAGATAGTATTCCAGCCGGGTTCTATCGAGCAGCCGGGTATGGTGCTCAAAGATGCCGATTACCCGCTCATCGAGCAGAGAGAAGGCTATCGTATGCCCGTTACCCACATTTATGCACAACCTGTTCCGATGTGTACGTACCCGTTCATCCTCGAGCGACCCGAGAATAGCCGCAGGACCGGTATCCATCATGAGTATGTGTCCGCTGTACCAGCTCCTGAGCGAGTTGAATAACGAATACATCCGACTGAGAGATACCGGTACATGATCAAAGAACGCGAACGATTCCAGTGCGCTACCGACCCGGGTCTCGAGCATCCGGAACCGGTTTTCTCTATCGGTAACGCCCTTCGGTGCAACGCCATGATCCTGAACCGCAACTGCAATCGCATCAAAAGAGATATCCACACCGAAATGTGAGAGCCACTTCAGAATATCTGGATTGAAATCAGATATCCTTATGAGTTCCGCATGTTTTGATACTTGCTCGACATCACTATCGGCTATCAGTTCAACGCCCTGTTGCGCTACAAAGTCGAGATCGTCACGCAGTGTCCGTGCGGCTTTTTCGGTCATGTACACCTTATAACGCTTCAAATGTTCGTAAACCGCCCGTGAGAAAGGACCTCCTCCCATCGTATCACCGCAAATGACCAGGTCTCCTCTCGCCGCACGGATACGATTGGCGAAGAAACGCGTGGGTGAAGGCAACACCAGTTTGTACGCTTCTTCAAATCCATCCCGTGTATCGTAAACCATTACATCCTGCGTGCCCAGTCCTATATCAATTGCAAGTATCCTCATCTCTTACGGGTACGATCAAGCGCAATCTTAGCTTCTATCACTGCATCTGACTCACGCATCGCGCGTTCTGTATCGAAATGCTTCTTTGCCGCACGCATCTCTGCTATGAACCCCTCTATATCAGATGTCTCTATCAGTTCATAAAGCCTGTTAGCAACTTCGAGGTAGGTTCTGTGTATCTTATCCATCTCAAAATTCCGCTGTATCAGTGCGTACAGTCGCGGGTCTTGATTCAGTATCCTGCCGGCAAAATCTATTAGTATTTCATACATCGGACTCATAAACCTTCTTGCAGCTTCTACATCGAATTTGAGCTCCTTTAATGTGACTCCCAGCGTGATGAGCACGAAATGGGACAGCCCCTGGAGCACGCTCATCAGTCGATCGTGCTCTTCCGCGCTTAGAACCTCTATCTTCGCACCACTACGCTTGAACATCTCATACACCCACCGGTACAGGCTGTTTACACGCTTTGGGACAAATATGATCGTCTGACCGTCCATACTCTTTGCAGAAGGACCGAATAATGGATGCGTACCAAGTATCTCCACACCGTTCCCGGTGCAGCGTTCCATCATCTCAACCGGTACTCTCTTCACCGAGGTTACATCCATGATCAGAGATCCATTCCTCATCTTCGGACCCACACGCTCTATCACCCTTGCGGTCAGGTCTATAGGTACCGACAGTAACAAGACGTCTACATCTCCTATCTCGTCCATTGGATCCTTCAGGATATCCGCATTCTTGTAGTTTACACCGATCTCGGCGGCGATTTCCTCCGTGCGCTCGCTCATGTCCACTATAACCACATCGGCACCATTAACCTTGAAGAACCGTGCAAACCAGCGCCCCATACCACCTGCCCCACCTATTATCATCACTCTCTTCATCGCTATTCATACCCATAATCCAGTATATCGTGCCATGAAACGAACGAGTCCCTCCAGCAGAAGTTTGCTATCCTTCTGCCTCAATCGCTCCGCTATCAATACATACTCCTTCGCCCTCGTTATCACGTTACCTCGCACGATTACCGGTGTTCCAAATGATAATACATGCCCGGATTTGTACCCGTCAGGAGGTTGTAACACTATTGCACCCGTACCATCATCAATCACCATCCTGTCACCGGTATCCAAAATGTCTCCCTCCACTATTACATCAAATGCTCCCTGGCATCTGATTATATCGCCGATGACTCTCTTCTGTGGCTTGTTCAATTCATTATAACCCGGGAACTGTACCTTTGCCTCGTTCAGATTCGTATTCCTCCCGAAATATAGCGTTACCAGCCCATTCCAGCGCCTCACATACGCGTTATCCACCTGAATCACCCGATCCTTCGCCAATTGCCGGTGCTCGATCCATGAGAAGAACGGCACTTTCGCGGTATAATCCGCTATAACCCCTTCTACTACGGTTCTGTGTATGCCTTCTTTTGTTATGAGCTCTTTTTGTCTCGCTTCAATAATCCTGCCGACAGTATTTACGTTCTTCTCACCGGGTTTGAGACACTTCAGTTCTCGCCTATCTGTGGATATAAACCTGAAGAACCCCTGCTCCCTATATTCGCGCTGCATCTTGCATGCCTTACCTTTGATCTATAATATCTCTGAGTTTAACTAATAATTCTCTGGTATCGCTCACCGGTATCGCACCCCGATCCTCCAATGTATGGAAGAGTCTCGTGGCTTCTCCACCCGTGAAGTCCCGCTTCTCGATCCCGTCGAATATGAACACGGGCTTATCCATCTCAGAAGCAGCTGTCGCTGCCTTCAAATTCATCAAATTACCCATGCCTATCGGTGTGTCGCAAACTATAACGACATCCACACCCCGGATCAATGACAGGAGTTCACGAAACGCTTTTTCGCCTATCGGAGAGAACGGTGCTTCCCGCACAACACGTAAACGAAGCAACTGCGCCATCTCGTAATCGGTATCCAGCATATTCAATACACCTGCAGTAACTTTATAGCCCTTCACGGAGAGCAGATGCATCAATGGTGCACCGGTACCGCCACCACATATGAGATGGATGGTGGCATGGTCGTTTTCTACATTCTGTAGCGTTACTGATGCTGGTACGGGCGATATGTGACAGTGATTGGTTATCACATGCTTGCTCACTATAACATCGGCGCCAAAAGTAGCTTTTATGTTATCGGGGGTCAGTACCTGATCCGGCGTGCCAATAGCAACTATCTTACCCCTGTGTAGCAACAGAAGCCGGTCACAGTAAAGCGCAGCAAGGTTGAGATCGTGTATTACCGCTATCACTATCAGCCTCTTCTGAGTGGTCAGACGTTTCAGAAGATCCATTATGGCGATCTGATAGTTTATATCGAGGTGGGAGGTGGGCTCATCAAGCAACAGTACATCGGGTTCCTGCGTCAATGCCCTCGCAATAACCACAAGCTGCTTCTCTCCACCACTCAATTCTGTAATAGGTCTATCTGCCAGATGCCAGCAGTTGGTAAGCTCCATACACCTCTTCGCTATCTCGATATCCCTATGTCCCTCAATCTCCCAGCGATTTAAATACGGGTTCCTGCCCATTAGCACGATGTCAAGAGCCGAGAACTCAAAATTGATCGCCGTATCCTGAGGCACCAGTGCGAATCTACGTGAGAACTCGCGCGTACCAAGACTGTATATCGAACGTCCATCGATCAGAATCGCGCCTTTTGTCGGGTGCAGTATTCTTGTTATCGTTCGCAATAACGTGGTTTTACCCGAGCCATTTGGTCCGATAACGCCCAGAAACTCACCTCGAGCCGCCGCGAAGTTGATACTCGCCAGGACCTGCATGGCACCATAGCAGGCATCCACATCCTCTACCCTCAAGTCCATCTGCACATCGCAAACCCACGTGATGCCGAAACTTTCGACCTATTTCATATTATTTCCTATTTTAGTATCCGTTCAGCTATTTTCCGACCGAAGTCTTCGCATACTTCCTCGCCCGTTGCTATTTCCGTACCTTTCATCTTCAATCCCGGTTCTATCATGTCCATCTCGAATATGTGCTTCATCGTATCATGGATCATATCAACAGCCTCTCCACTGAAGCCATAGGCACCAAATGCCGCCCCAACTTTACCCTTCAGACCCGCGTCCTTCATCTTGAAAAGGAGCGTTTTTATCGTTGTTACCATGTCATGATGATACGTTGGACATCCAAGGACAACAGCATCAAAATCCTTCAGTTCTTCGGCATTTGTCGCTATCGCCTTTTTCAGTATGACATCCACACCCGCATCCTTTAGCCCTTTAACAATAGCATTAGCCATCGTTTCCGTGTAGCCATATACGGTTTCATATATCACAATCGCTTTTGCCATTTTTATACCAGTTGGATTAGAATACTATTAGAATATAAATACTATTAGAATACAATCACTTCGTAGCCTTCATCCATGTACCTTGATATGCCCGGATGTCCGGACATCTCGTCGCATATCGGTAGACCCTGCTCTTCTGCGCTCTTCAATGCTCCTGTCTGAGTCGAACATGCTTTACAGACACAGTCAATTATATTTGCCTCTTTCACCCGCGCGTACAGATTTGCAAACGGTTTTTCAGGATTCGTGAGCTCTTCTACCTGCTTTGTGGCTGTACCCTCTATTATCAATCTCACCTCATAGCCCTTGCTCTTCATATCCAAAGAATTCAATAGCGTGTGTGCAAAGCACATGGGATCGCCGTTAAATGCAAAAATAGCAACCTTCTTATTCGCCATCGTACACAACATCACCTCCACCGAACACACCAATCCAGTCCATAGCATACTATTCATTTATCATACATTTATACTTATACTTGCTCACATATGAGAACGATCGATTGGGATGAAGATAGTGCTGCGGTACGGCTAATAGACCAGACGCGACTGCCAATCGATTATGAAGTGCTGTATTGTGAACGAGTCGATGAGCTAATAGCGGCGATAAAGGAATTAAAAGTCCGTGGTGCACCGGCTCTGGGCGTTGCCGGCGCGCTCGGCGTCGTCCTGGCATGTAAGACCGCAACCAGCAAAGATGAATTTGAACGTAGCATAGAGCAGTTGAAGAAATCGCGACCAACCGCTGTGAATCTGTTTTACGGCATTGAGCGTGCATATAGAGCGGCGAAAAGAGGCGCAACACGCGATGAGAGGGAGAGACTTGCTCTTGCGGAAGCGAAAAAACTCATCGAGGAGGACATCACGGTCAACCGCAGGATAGGCGATTACGGCAGCGAACTGCTTGAGGATGGCGATGTAGTACTCACTCATTGCAACGCGGGCAGGCTCGCATGTGTCGACTGGGGCACGGCACTCGGTGTAATAAGAACAGCGGTATTACGGGGTAAGCATATAGAAGTGATAGCATGTGAGACGAGACCACTGAACCAGGGTTCGAGGCTCACCACATGGGAACTGATGCAGGATAAGATACCGGTCACACTAATCACAGACAGTATGAGCGCAGTGGTGATGCGAGCAGGCATGGTGAACCGGGTGATCGTGGGCGCAGACCGGATAGTTAAAGATGGCGTGATAAACAAGATAGGCACGTACATGCACGCTATACTGGCGAGAGAGCACGGGATACCGTTTTATGTCGCAGCACCCACCTCGTCTTTCGACCTCGAGCATAGCTGCGAGGAGATAGAAATAGAGGAGCGAAGTCCGCGAGAAATTATATACTGCGGCAACACGCAGATAGCACCCGCCAATGTGAGAGTTTATAATCCCGCATTCGATTTTACACCATTCGAGTTGATAGAAGCAATAATCACCGAGAAAGGTATCTTTCGCAGACCATTCAAACGAATTTAGCAACAAGTTCGCCCCTTTTCACTCCTATACTTCTCGCTACCGGCATGCATTTCGCTCTCAGTATGTATATTAATCGCTGCCTGTACTCACTCTCAAACTCAGATATCGCTTCGTAATTGCCCATGCCCTTCGCTATCACCAGGTACTCATCGTCATTGAATACCCGGAGGAACTCCTCACTCGCCTCTTCACGGGACACACCGATACACGCAGCAGCCGGTACCAGCTCAACAGTTGCGGGTACATCCACGTATACCGCCGCTTCTTGCCAGTCGCTCACCGTTGCATCATTTATTATTGCATCGCTCTTCGGCGAGATTACCACTTTTTTACCCATCTTCGCCAGTTCCTTAACCACAAACGCGTCGAAGAAAACCTCGCCTGCATTGTCTGTCAGGTAAATCATCTTATCATACCTCTCTATCGCGGATAATACAGAATCTCTGTTCCAGTTCAATCGCTCATTGAGTACATGTATGAACTCTGCTTTGAATGCGTCATCGTCATAAGAATAGCCCTTTACACCGTATTCCATAGAATTAGCCGCAGCTGCGATTCGTACGAGAGCTTCTACGCTATCGTTATGCGTGTTGAAATATTCAATTGCAACGGGTAGCAACGCCTTTGCCACTTCGTTACTCCTCCTCTTTACACCGGCATGCGGGTCTGTCACCCCGCTTCGCAACTTTAAAATGCGTTCCCGCTCCGTACCGAAGAATGCAGGAGTTATACCCTCTCTGTCCAGGTGAGAGCACACAAAACATGTGATCTCCTTCAATACCGCGATCTTTGATTCTTCCTCTTCTTCGAATACCATGTCACACTCGTATGTCGCTCGTTCTATGAGACAGGCTATACAGTCGGATTTCAATCTCATAAGAAGAATTTATAAAAAGGATAGGTGAAATATTTTATTTAGTTATAGTTAGTAGTATAGAAGAAATAGGAGAAAAAGGAAGATGGTAGAGAAAGAGCACATGAATCTCGCTATAATAGGGCATATTGATCATGGCAAGTCAACGCTACTTGGTAGACTGTTGACCGATACAGGGGCGATCGATCCACACATAGTGGAAGAGTACAGGAAGAAGGCGGAAGCGATGGGTAAAGCGACTTTCGAGTTCGCATGGGTCATGGATTCATTGAAAGATGAGCGAGAGAGGGGCATCACAATTGATGTCGCACATCAGAGGTTTGATACTGAAAAGTATTATTACACTATTGTTGACTGCCCCGGGCATAGAGATTTCGTGAAGAACATGATAACCGGTACTTCTCAGGCAGATGCTGCGGTTCTGGTTGTTGATGCGAAGGACGGCATAAAGGAGCAGACGAAGGAGCATGTATTCCTCGCACGGACGCTCGGTGTGAATCAGTTGATTGTTGCAATAAACAAGATGGATCGGGTGAATTACGATGAGGGTCGCTACAACGAGTTGAAGAAGCAGCTGATGGACCTTCTGAAGACTGTCGGTTACAAGGAGGAGAATCTGATATTCATACCCGTTTCAGCCTATGAAGGGGAGAATATAACAAAGCCGAGTGAGAAGATGAAGTGGCATGATGGTCCAACGTTCTTACAGGCGCTGGACATGATGAAGGTGCCGGAGAAACCGGTTCAGCTACCGCTCAGGATACCCGTGCAGGATGTATATTCGATAACCGGTGTTGGTACCGTGCCCGTAGGACGGGTAGAGACAGGAAAGTTGAAGAAGGGAGATAAGGTAATTTTCAATCCACCGGGCAAAGTCGGCGATGTGAAATCGATAGAAATGCACCATGAGGAGATTCCAGAAGCTCTACCGGGCGATAACATCGGCTGGAACGTACGTGGGATAAGCAAGAATGAGCTGAGGCGAGGTGACGTTTGCGGGCATCTCGATTCACCACCGACGGTCGCTGACGAATTTACTGCGCAGCTCGTGGTAATACAGCACCCATCTGCTATCACTGCGGGCTACACCCCCGTGTTCCATTGCCATACCGCGCAGGTAGCATCAACGATAATCGAGATACAGAAGAAGCTGGATCCGAGATCTGGTGCAACACTGGAGGAGAATCCGGACTATATAAAAGCAGGCGATGCGGCAATAGTGAAGGTTAAGCCAACACGCCCTCTGGTCATCGAGCGGGTGAAGGAGATACCCCAGCTTGGTCGTTTCGCTGTGCGAGACATGGGTCTCACCGTTGCTGCTGGCATGGTGATAGATATAAAAGCCAAAGTAGACTGAGGGGATATGAGCCAGAAAGCGAGGATTAAGCTATCAAGTGTGGACCATAAGCAGCTGGATGGTATCTGCCAGCAGGTGAAGCGGATAGCGGAGACCACGGGGGTCAGTATCTCCGGCCCCATACCGCTACCAACGAAGAAGCTGGTGGTTCCATGCAGGAAGAGCCCGGACGGTGAGGGTTCGCCCACGTGGGATCACTGGGAGATGCGTATCCATAAGAGGCTGATTGACCTCGAAGCGGACGAGAGAGCATTACGACAGCTTATGCGTATCCCTATACCCAAAGATGTCCATATTGAGATAGTGCTGCGAGGTTAGGCATAAAAAACAGAAAGGGATAAATATAATCAGGTAAAAGAAGGCTTAACAGGAGGATAAAAATGAGCGTGGTACCAGAAGAGGAGATCAAGAAGAAAGATGAAGAGATAGCCAGGCTGATTAAGGAGATAGGTAGTATAGTGGAGGAACTTAAGAAAGCGACCGATGAATCAAAGCGGCTCGAACTGATGAATCAGATAAGCGAAAAGGAGCGCGACTTGAGGGCTGCACGTCAGGTGAGGGCACGATTCCTTGCCCTCCAGCCAAGAATTCAGAAGCTCTGGTAAAAATAAATAAAAAATAAAAATAAATTTTTTTCTCTTTATTTTATTAATTTCTCGGGCATTGTCGTTATTTGCGCGTCAAGTCCGAGCTCTTCCTGGCTGTATCCCATTGCAACCCCGAGGAACTGTGTAGCAAACAGTATCGGGAAATTGAATGATGTACCAAACGCCTTATTCATCTCTGCCTGTCCTCGATCGAGCTGGAGGTGACAGAACGCACAGGGATGTACCATGCAATCACAGCCAGCCATTATCGCATTTACCAGCTTCTGACGCATCCATTCGAGTGACTGTACCGTATCTGCAGTTCGGTTACCGCCGCCCGCACCACAGCACATCAATTTGTCCTTGTAATCTACATCTTTTGCGCCCGTTACCCGTACCAGGTCCTCGAGTATGTACGGTGTCTCAGAGGATCCATGCCCCCGGACCTCACTTGGTTTGAGGAAATGGCAGCCATAATGTACCGCGACATTCACATCGTTTAGTGGTTTCTTTATCTTCTCCTTTATCCTGTCCAGCCCTATAACATCGTGCAGGATCACTATTACATGATTTACCTTGGTGGTACCTTTGAATTCCCGACCGAATTTGCCGAGTATCTCATTCACCTTCTCTCTCACATGCGGATGCTCTTTCAGTAGGTGGTTCGCTTCCTGAAGCGAGCCGTAACAGCCGTTACACGTCACACAGATCTCAAGTTCCATCTCTTCCGCTATCGCCAGATTTCGAGCAGCAATCGGGAGCCAGGTATGCAGATCGAAAGACCCAAATACTCCTGGCGCAGGGCAACAGGAAGCACCTACCATCTCCTTTGTCTCTATCCCGAATTCTTTTAAGATCTTCTTCGTCGATGCCTCTATTCCCGGATACCTGTTTGGCGTGATACAGCCGAGAAAATAGGCGTATTCCTTAACGTCTTCCGTCATTTCTTACCTCCCTTCTTATCCATACCCCTCAAATTCATCGTATCCCAGTCGAAATCTATCATTGCATCGTAACCCGTGGTTTTGAATATTGTTCGCACCTGTTCCAGCTGATCCTTGTTGTCCGGATGTTGCGTCGTCGGCGGCTGCGGAGCAAGCCCCACCTTCTCTCTGAGCTTCATCTGATCCGGTCCTATCGGTACAGCATGACCCGTCTTCAAGACATAAACACCGATCATACGGTGTGGAACGGACATGTGCCCCTCTTTCGCTGCTAAGTTCCTTATCGTTCTTATTATATCGGTCGTCTTTACTCCTTTAGGACATCGTTCATAGCAGGTGTAACACGTCGAGCAATACCACAGCTCAGGAGCATTAAATATCTCCTCTCTCATGTCAAGGAGAGCCATCTGGAACAACTTCCGCGTCCTCAACGCCGTATTTCGCCCCGACGGACAGCCACCCGTACACTTGCCACACTGGACGCACTCCCGGAGTGTCGCCATATGCTCCTCGCCAAAGACCTCGCCACCGTAAGCAACTATATCTTCATATAATGTCCCCATTCGGATACCTCCCTCATTATCTCCTCTTTTTACTACTGCCTTGTCGTTTACAATATAAATAATTTGCTATTTTTCGCTCTATCCGCGCACTGCTCAAAATTCCAGCAGTTCCACGTCCCATGTCTCCAGATCCAGTATTGCAACCGTACTCCTGCCGGTCAGATAGCCGCAACATTCTCCGGGATTGATGACCAGCGCGTCCCTTTTATGCTCTATGACCGCTTTGTGCGTGTGCCCGTACACAACCACATCATACATCCCTGATGCGGCTAACGCATCCACTATCACCGGTTTGTGTGTTACAATCATCCTCTTCGCCTCAAACTCGAATCCATACGGATCTTCGTGTATCTCTCCTACCCCTTTCTCACGATACTTTTCCTTCAACAGTAGCCTGTCACCGTCGTTATTACCATATACACCCACCAGTGGTGCTTTTAGCGCCCTGAACGGTTTCTCAGTAAATGGAGACACGAAATCCCCCGCGTGTATCAGTATATCGATACCCTCGCGATTGAAGACCTCTACCGCTTTGCTCGTTGCAGCCAGATTATCATGGGTGTCTGATATTATTCCCACTTTCATATATAATGAAAGCGCCGTAATCCGTTATATAAGTGTGCGGGCACGCCCTCGGTTGACATTTTCACCGTCAGCCAGACCCCCGGTACCGTCCTCCATATCGCAACCCTGCGAGCGCCGTGCGTTCATGGTAAGTCTGCTCCCTTCCGGGCCTGAACCGGTACCCATGACAGAGATATGGTGACAAACCCTCCAGTTTGTACCATATCACCGACGACCCCGCAGGACGATATATCACAGTAGTGCACCGGGCTGAAACTGACGACTACGATGCCTCCCTCGGGCTTCGCCTCTCGCATATCGACGATTTCGAGTGGCAGAGGACGCCGAACCCTCCAGGCTAGCCCGCACAATTAGATTTAAGTCGTTTATATAATATAAAATATAAGAAGTATCACTCCATCGCGCATATTTCGCCTTTACTACCACGTGAAGCTGCAACTTCTACTTTCAAATTCAGTCGTTTCTCCAGCTCCTTATATCTGTTCCTTATGGTTATTTCGGTCGTTCCCATAGCCCTCGCGATCTCCTTCTCCGTACGATATTCGCCACTCAGAATAGCTGCGATATAAATCGCCGCTGCCGCTGTGCCTATCGGACCCCAGCCTTTCGTCGCCAGTTCCACATTTTTGTCACTCCTTATTATATCTATCGCCCGTTCTCTCGTTGCTGGACTCAATCCCAGCTCTGAACAGAACCGCGGTATAAACAGAGATGGATCCGCAGGTGCAAGCTTTATACCTAACTTCCTCAACAGGAATATGTAAGCCCGCCTTATCTTCTTCAACGGGCTCCTTGATACTTCTGCTATCTCTTTCAATGTCCTTGGAACGCCATACTGCCTGCAAACGATATACAGCATGGCAGATACCAGCTCCTCGATACTCCTGCCCTTTATCAGCTTTTCCCGCATCGCTCTTCTGTAAAGAACAGAGGTCGCCTCCCTTATATTTGACGGTAACTTCAGTGCACACGCCATCCTGTCAATCTCAACGAGCGCAAAGGTGAGAGTCTTTTCATTGCTGTCTATATTCGCCCATCGTACTCGTCTTATGCCCGGTGGCATTATCGGCGTTGGCGTACTCAATCCCTTGTCGTGTATTCGATAGCTCATACCAGGTCCAGTCCTCGTCCTCCTGCACGCCTGTTCGGCGTCAAAAGCACGCCATTCGGGTCCGATATCCACCAGATTCTCCGCTATTACCATGCCACAATCTGCACAGTAAAGCTCAGCGCGCTTTGAATCCGATACAACGTTCTTAGATCCGCACTCTGGACAGTTCCTTATCCTCGTTGTCATACCTGTCGCCTCCGACTATCTCATCTCTCAATCACCATTCAATACCCAACGTGGGTATATCTACGCTTCGTAAATATATGTTACGCTTATATATAAAACGGGTGGGAATAACTGTGTTAAAACGATCACACGTTTTGAAACCATGAGGTCAAAATTCCGGGGAACGCTTATCGGTAGTGCGGTAGGGGACGCACTGGGTGCACCGGTAGAGGGCTGTACAGCGGACGAGATAAGTATATTTCAAAATGATATCGTGGAGGGACGCTACACCGATGATACCGAACTGATGATAGGGGTTGCGGAATCACTGATAGATAAGAGAGGATTTGATGGTGCGGATATGGCTCATAAGTTCTTACGGAATTATCATGCATGGCGGCGTTACGGTCCCGGTACACGTGCGGTTCTTGAACTTTTGAGAGAGGGTGTAAGCTGGGAAAAGGCATCGACGATGATATTCGGTGGAAACGGATCGTACGGTAACGGTGCAGCGATGAGAATTGCCCCTATTGGTCTATTCTATTGTGATGATATCGATACCCTGTGGGAGATTGCCTACCGGGCGAGTCACATAACACACTCACATGTGCTCGGTAAGGAAGGCGCGGCTATCATGGCATGTTCTATCGCTCTTGCGCTTCGTGGGTACAGAGACAGGGAGAAGATGCTGAACTATCTTACGGCACGAACCAGGGAGGATATATACCGGGATAAGCTGATAAAGATAGAGCAGCTGCTGGATGCAGATAAACAAACCGTGATAGAGGAATTAGGTAATAGAGAAACGGCTTTTGAATCTGTCATCACCGCAATTTACTCATTCATCCGGTTCGATAACTTCAAAGATTCCGTCAGCTATGCAATCGGTCTCGGTGGAGATACCGACACGATCGGGGCAATGACCGGCGCAATATGCGGTGCGTATTATGGACTGGAGGCAATACCAGCCGAATGGGTGGATGCACTCGAGGACGATGAGAAAGGGAAGAGTTATATAATCTGGTTAGCAGATGAGTTATACCGCATCAAGTTTGGTTCCGGTTAATTTTTACTTTATGTAATGTCTTTTAAGTAATAATGAAGTCAAGGGTAAAGAAATGCGGTATATGTGGGGAGTATACCCTGAAGGATGTCTGTGAGCGCTGTGGAGTTCCAACGAGGAATCCATTACCGCCCAGATTCTCCCCCAAGGACCCGTATGGAAAGTACAGAAGGATGATGCGATATGGAAGAGATAGAAGTACATGAACTGAAGAAGGTGGAGATGAAGGACCCGATACTGATAGAGGGGCTTCCTGGTGTGGGTAACGTGGGCAAATTGGTAGCGGAGCATATGATCCATGAGTTGAATGCCGAACTCATAATCGAGATATATTCATGGCATTTCCCGCCTCAGGTGCTTGTTAATGATGATGGTACTGTTCGACTCTGTAAGAATGAGATATACGCATGGAAATCGGACAAACATAGTCTGCTGATACTTACCGGAGACCAGCAGAGCGTTACGAATGAGGGGCATTATCTCATCGTTGAACGTTTGCTGGACATTGCACAGGAGTATGGCGTATCACGTATATACACGCTCGGCGGATATGGCATAGGTCAGCTGGTGGAACGCCAGGTTGTGCTGGGCGCGGCAAACGACCCGGAACTGGTGAAAGAGATGAAGGAGTACGGTGTGGAATTCCGCGAGGAGGAGCCAGGTGGCAGTATCGTTGGCGCGTCCGGACTCCTTCTGGGTCTCGGTAAGTTACGGGGTTTCCCTGCGGTATGCCTGCTTGGTCTCACCTCCGGCTATCTCGTGGATCCGAAGAGTGCACAGGCG
Organism: Methanosarcinales archaeon; assembly: GCA_025464325.1. Lineage (GTDB taxonomy): Archaea > Halobacteriota > Syntropharchaeia > Alkanophagales > Methanospirareceae > G60ANME1. Next base: position 21,566 of record JAODGH010000027.1, read on the forward strand.
GTACTGAAGATACTGTGTGATGCGCTTGATCTAAAAATAGATATGCAGGCACTCGAGGATCGTGCAGAGGAGATGGAAAAAGTGGTGGAGCGATTGAAGGAGATGGAACAGGCACAGATGCCGAGAAGAAGGGAGGAAGAGTTGGGCTACATCAGATAGAATCTGGTGTACATCAGATAGAATCTGGTGTCAGCACCTTCAGGGATGTGGGCATTTTCACTACATCCCCCAATTTTATCCCCACTACGTAATCCAGATCCTTATCTTTCGCGATATCCACTATCCTCTGGGTTATCACACCATCGAACACAACGCTCTTGGCGTTTTCATGCGTGTCCTTAAGCTCCTTGGCGAGATCGCGTACAGTTGTCTCCTTCAGTATTTTCCGGTCCTGATCGAGCAATCGTGCCTTGAACGTACCCTCGAGTTCCTGCAGATGTGACTTGAAATTATCGATCACATCCACCTCCTCCCGGGTCTTTTTACGCTGTATCACCTTCGCTTGTGGCTGTATGTGCTCGTGTTCCGCTTTCTTGTCCTTCAGGTAATTCAGCTGCTCAACCGGTGTTTTATTATGCAATGCCTTTGAAATCTCCTTATATGTCATGTCCTCCACACTTCTGCCCTCGGGTGATATCGCCACATAATCCACCTCTGCCACCTGTAATAGCTCCTTCAGGATCAACTCCCCGCCTCTATCACCGTCGAAGAACGCGGTTACTGCTTTACGTTTGCTGAGTTTTGATATTACAGGCGGTATATTCGTACCTTCAACTGCTATTGCGTTCTTAATACCGTATTTGAGCAGATTCAGCACATCCGCCCTGCCTTCAACGATTATGATGGCATCGGAATTCTCGATGTTCGGACCCGCGGGTAAGCCTTTATAGGTCGTTATCTCCTCCATACGAACCGCCTGCTTCACTTCACTCACCATCATCTCACTATCAATGTTGTTCTCGATGACCTCTCGCATTATCTCTTTCGCGCGCTCGGTTATCCGTCTCCTCTTCGTTGCTCTTATATCCTCCACCTTCGTCACCTCTACATGTGCTACACAGGGTCCCACGCGATCTATAGTCTCAAGAGAAGCAGCAAGTATCGCCGTTTCGACCTTGTCCAGGCCTGAAGGGATGAGTATCTCACCAAATGATTTACCTCCTTTTGTCTGGATATTGACCTCTATTCGCCCTATACGACTGCTCTTTTGCAGATCTCTCAAGTCTAATTCTTCGCCCAATAATCCCTCAGTTTGCCCAAATATCGCACCCACCACATCAGATTTCTCGACGAAACCTTCTGCTGTGATGTTAGCGTGAATTACATATTTTGTTGTATCTATATCATGCATTTTATAACTCACCTCTAATTCCTTTACCTCCTCGTTCTTTTCCTTATCTTCCTTCACCATTTTCGGTAAATTGACAACTAATACAATTAATATAATAAGATAAAAAGTTATGCGATCAGGGAAAGAGCACTAAAATCATAACTTCAAGCCCCGTAACAGCGCAATAAACAGCGCAGCAGCGATTATATCTGCAGAAGAGCCGGGGTTTATACCTGCTTTTATCAGTTCACAGTCGAACGCTTCAAGTTCCGCACGATTGTAGCCATTAGCAATGATTATGCTCGCACGCTCCTTCACATACCTGCTCTTAGCCGTACCAAACTCCATCGTCACGAAACTGTCCTCCTCCTCCGCCAGCAGTCTGAGATACGCACGAGCTACTGCATCATTAACTTTGAGGCACCCTTCTATGACGAAACTGCCTATAATATCTGCGTATCTGAAAGTTTTCTCGAACCCGCCGACCAGTTCCCGCGAGATGATATCGTAAGATGCGGAGATGGTGAGTATATCAAATAGAGACAACTGCCTGCTTCTTATCTCATCCAGCGACGTCTCATCATTGACATCAAGATCGGTTACATCTCTTCTCACTCTCACTTTAGCCACGGGAAATACTCTGTACAGTTCTATCGCATCTTCCACATCGGTATTGCGCATGATCTCAGCAGCTCTGTTCCTCAATTCGTGTATGCTATGAGCCGTACCAGCGGCCATTACCAGTGGAATGAGTAGCAATAGTGCGCCGAAATGCGTGTTACCACCGCTCTGCCACCGCATGCTCTCCTCCACACCGCGTCTTATCAGTCTGCCCACACCATGCTCACACAGTGCCGCCTCCCTCAGTACGGGATAAACCGCAACAGAAGAAGCGAGAAAGTGCTCATAGCACGTATCAACGAAATCATGTGTCCGATCCACGTTGCCCGGCTTGGGATATGCCGATACCTCCAGTAACAGTGCTAACTGCGCGCTTCGGGCTACGTCATCGGCATTCATCGGTTAATAATTATCTTCTTGCAGCTATAATATTAACAACACGGGCTGGAACGAAATGCGAAAAGGTAAAGTAATTGCAGTGGCAGGTAAGGGTGGCACTGGTAAGACCGCTATCGCCGCTCTATTGATACGGTCAATAATAGAAGCATCGAACGATGACGTATGCATACTTGCGGTAGACGCCGATGCTGACTCGAATCTGCCTGATGCACTCGGAATATCCTATGATAAGAGTGTAGGAGACATAAGGGAGGAGCTGCTGGATGCGAAGCAGCATGATGTCACGCTGGACGTGCGGTCCAAATTTGAGGGCAAGATAGCCGAGATAATAGAGGAAACGGACTATTTCGACCTGCTGGTCATGGGACGACCCGAGGGTCCGGGTTGCTACTGCCCGGTTAATCACATATTGAGGCTGACCATAGATACACTGGCTAAGAACTACGACTATGTGGTGATAGACTGTGAAGCCGGGCTGGAACATCTGAGTCGACGAACAACCACCGATGTTGATACCATGATCGTTGTGCTGGATACCACATTGAAGAGTATAAAGACGGCACTGCGACTGAAGAAGATAGCGGATGAGATAGACGTTGATGTGCGAAGGATGTTCGTTATAGCGAATAAGATACCGGATGGCTATGAGGGAACCATAAAGGAAGAAGCCAGGGGTTATGGTATAGAGGTAGATGGTATAATACCGTTTGATCCACAGATTGTGGATTATGACACCAGAGGCAAGCCTGTTATGGACCTGCCCGATGATTCGGTTTCAGTTACTGCAATGAAGCGTATAACATCGCAGATTATAAATGCGCAAGCACTTTGAAATCGGAGAGCAGTATCTCCTTCATACCGGGGTTGTAGGTGGCAACAGCGGGATGATAAAGTGAAACGATCCTCTTGATGCCGGTTATAGTATTCACGGTAAAGACCTTACCGTGTACCCTGCTTATCCTATCATGCTTTATACCGAACTTGTGGAATATGTAACCAAGCGAGAAACTGCCGAGTGTGACGATGACCTCGGGCTCTATGATCTCAAGCTGTGCATCGAGATATGGTGTGCATGCTTTTATCTCTTCTGTCGCGGGATTACGGTTATTCGGCGGGCGACATTTCAGTATATTGGTGATATACACATCGCCCCTTTCCAGTCCTATCGAATGCAGTAATTCATCAAGAATCTGCCCCGCTTTACCTACAAACGGTCTACCACGTAGATCCTCATAATATCCCGGTGCTTCTCCTATAAACATTATTCGCGCAGATAGCGAACCTTCTCCAACTACTGGATTGGTCCTCGTCTTCCACAACTCGCAGAGTCTGCATTCTCTTATCCTTGAATTCAGATCAGCCATATCTGCATGTCGCATGATGTTTTCTCTCTATTTCTATATTTTATACTGACAGACCCGGTAGTTTTTATGAAGACCCGGAAGTTATTATGAAGACCCGGTAGTTTTTATTTTATGCCCTGACCCATATTATATATCCGTTTTACGGACGTAAATAAGCGATGAGCCGGAAGTTATTAGAGGAGAGGTTGTTGAAGCTTAAAATAGATGATATACTGGTTGTTGCATCGCTATGGGGTATTAAGGACAGGTATGTACTGAAATCGCGTGCGGAACGCAGTAAGAAGGATCTTGTCGGTTTCATTGTCGCCGCCATGAGGGTTAAATCTAATATAAGACGCATTTTGGCGTCACTATCCGACCGGGAGAAGTATATACTCAGCCTTTTCGCTTTCAGTAACTGGGTTCTCGATACACAGGTCCTGAATGCGCTGGAAATAGACGAATACGAGCTTGGTACATATCCCTACAATAACTTCGCTTACGACCGTTCATATTATCAACGCCGTTCAGAAGCGAGTCCAAAAGGGCTGCTCGGACGGTTACTGCTCGTACGGAAACGCAGATATAGCACTTACGGAGACATCGTCTACACGGTGCCGAAAGATTTCAGAAAGGTGATAAGAAATGATTTTGCATTGCGATATACCGCGATGCAGCCGGTGGCGGACAATAAAGTAACCGATCGGCGGTACGAAGGCTACACGATACTCGATGATCTCTTCACATTGCTATCGTTAGCGGCATCCGGCATTCGATTGACACCCGTTCGGGCCGAGTTACCAAAGCGAACTGCGGATAAAATAGTGAATATGCTCAGTGTTAAGACCAGAAATAGACTCGACCAGATACTGGATATTGCCTACACTCTGGACCTGCTCACCGAGGAGAGCATAGATGGCAGGAAGATGATGATAGCGACACCGGCGGTGGAGGAGTTCTTGAAGAAGAGCAGAGCAGAAAGAGTGAAGATCATATTTGATGAGGTATTCCCCAATACAGATAGCTTAAAGCAGATGATCATTCAGGAATTGAAATCACTGAAGCCCGAGGTGTGGTACGACCGTGCTCAGTTCTACCGGCATATAAAGAGCAAGCTCTTCACGCAGCATTCCACGAACTGGTTGACCTTCAACCATACTGCCGTGGTACCCGGTATCCTACCGCAATTGATGCATCTTGGTCTGCTGGAAACGGGGAAGTTCCGCGATGATAACGGTAACACCCACGAGGTGTTCCGGCTGAAATCACCATTCTATGACGATCATACAGAGAGAATAGCGCGGAGCATGGATGACCGCGCGAAGGGTATCATAGTACAGCCAAGTTTTGAAGTTATCGCACTACCGGAGACGCCCGAAGATGTAGTTTTCATGTTGAGCCGATTCGCGGAGTTGAAGTCCCATGATAAGGTGCGAATCTACACGCTCACGAAACAGGCGTTACTGAATGCGATAGACAACGGGATCGAAATCCGGAGAATAGTAGAATTCCTCGAGCGCGCAGCGAAAACAGGGATACCGCAGAATGTACGCTACACACTGGAAGACTGGGCTGAGCAGTATGGTAAGGTGGATTTATGAACTGGCGTATTACTGGAAACAGACCCGGATCTGCTGGCTGTTATTAAAGCCAAGATAGGTGAGGAGATCGATCGAGAGATAACAGAATCTTCGTTGATGTTAAAGCGAAGAGTGCTTGCGGATTTACTAAGAGAGGATGATTGTGTCTATTTAGAGGCAAAAGATGCAATAACAGCAGCTGAGCTTGAACGGGTGATAGGGAAATATGTGTTAAAGAAACTCTCTGAGCGCTTGTTTGTGATAAACAGTGAGTATGTGGATAAATGCAGGGAGCTATTGAAGAAGAACGGGATATTCCCGCGCGATACCACGCTCAAGCCACAAAACGATGCGGTATCCCCGAAAAATGCGCAGATACGAGATTTAATAGAAGAAGCGAGGAGGAATGTGGGACTGATACGGCTGATATACATGACGGACCGATATCGTGAGACTGAGCATGTGATCGAGCCGTATAACGTTAATAATCACCAGGTGGAAGGCTACTGTTATCTGAAGAACGAGCACAAGGTATTCAGGCTGGACCGGATAAAATGTTTAGAGGTACTGAAATAGCGTGTTTTTTGCTGCGGTGGTTTGGATGATAAAATCACGCTGTGAAACGGGTCCATCCAAAAACTAAGCTTCGGTAGAACCATGGTAACACAATTCAATCGGACATCTGTGTTCTCAGGAAGAAATCGCTATGTAAGACGTACGATGGCATAGAAGCATACCTCAAGTCAAACGCTACGGCAAAGGCTATGGTAGGGGATACCCGGCATTGCAAATGTCAATGGATTGTGGATACAGTACAGTGTTCTCAATTATCAAAAGGAGTTTTGGTCCCTCTCGATACCAAAAGCATAAAAGGCAGACTAAAGCGGAGAGTACTTGCAATAAAAATACGAATTTTTTATAAGGCTACAATTCTTAAAAAAGTTTAATAAGCTTTAGAGAGTACCGGTAAATGAGATGGGCGTAAGGGACCTATCGGTATTTATAGGAATGCTTGAAGAGTGTAATATTCACCGATTCAATCCTGATAAGTTCATAAGCAGACTCAGACTACAAAAGTACGTGTATTTGGCGAATTTCTTTGGCATTGATCTTGGGTACAGCTATAACCTCTACTTGAGGGGTCCGTATTCACCTGATCTGGCTGAGGACTATTACAGCTTAACTGAGATGGATAAAGTAGAGAGGGAAGTAGAGAGGGCTATTCCGAATTTTGATGAATTTGCGAATTTTGTACGGGGAAAGGATCACAAATGGCTTGAAATCGCCTCCACGATCCTTTTTATTTGGGAAAAGAACAATATGCGAAAAGGATGGGAGAATGAAGAAGAACTGAAGACATTTATAATAAACCGGACGAGTGATATAAAATCGCGTGTCGGGAAACCGTTTGTTAAGAGAGTTTTTAGAGAATTAGAGAATGCGGGTCTTTTAAAACCCATCAGTAATTCGTAGTTTGTAATTCCGTTTCTTCGTTTCTTCTCTTAACGTCGTTTCGAGTTCGCTTAGCACTCTTGAATTTTGCATCTGGATACCTGTGGTGAGCAAAAAAAGAAGAATCTTCATCGGAGATAGCATGCGCGGCAATAGTTGCATCGGTTGTGTCGAAGGAATCGTCTTCGTTAAGAATTTGTGAAGAGAGATCTATGACATTTTTATCTGGAGGGGGTGTATCGGCTCTTAAATCTTTTAGAAGCGTAATCAAATCTTCGATTTTATCCTCTTTACCTTTTTGTATCATGGTATTCACAATTTCACCTACGGAAACGAAAGGAATAATAACATTAAACTGCGAGATTTTCTTAATTCTATAAAATACTTTTTGTGTGTGCTTCTGTGTTGCACAATCTTTTAATATCGGCATTTTCCTATGTACCGGATATGAAGAAAGAGCGTTGGGGTAATGTAGAAAGATAAGCGAGACTGGCGAGCATACAACGAGGAACTTGTAGCTCGTGGAGAAGCGTATATCTCCCTGGATTTCGTTCATGCGTGGGATAGTGATTTAAGGAGGTTAAATAGGAGGAAGGTGGG
>JAODGH010000003.1 GCA_025464325.1 Methanosarcinales archaeon
ACATAGGAAATTGCCGATATTAAAGGGTTGTGTGACACAGCAGGTGTACCTGCAAATGCCACGCTGAAACGTGCAACGAGATAAACTGCTGAATAAGCGTATACCTTAAGAGAGCGCCTGGTGAGAGGCATTACGCCATAATAAAGAACGTATTTAACGCTGCATACGTCCGTAACGCGGGTTGTGATCAACAAGATGATGATATTCACTGTGTTTGCATTTAATCTCCATCAGCTTCTTAACGTGAGCTATCTTCTTTTATCGCGAAAAAATGAGAGGAAATGAGAAATAAAGGGTTTTTAGGCGGTATAGGTGTGGGCTGGTGCGGTGTTACGCACTTATGGACGCGAGCAGGAAGTTGATGCGTAAATTGAAGTTTTCGGAAATGCTCTTAAGATAATCTAATCAATCGGTCGATCAGTCCGTCAGTCAGTAAGTCAATAAGTCAATAAGTCCGTAAATCAGTCAGGAAAATACCACTGCGAGTGTTATTCGCTTATAAAACGATTTCCGTCGCCTGTGCTTGTACTCCACACCGTTAGTTATTGCGCCCAGAATGGCACATGGCTCGGCAACTCCTTTCAGGTTTAACGCGGTCTGTGCAGCACTCTTCGATCGGACATCCTCCACACTGTTTATTTCTGCACGTGAAAAACGGAACAGAGGAACACCGAGCCTGGCAGAGATTTCATCCAGCTTCTTCGACCTCTCAAAATCCATAGTACACAGTCCCCGAACTTCTCCGGGTTCTATACCCAGCTCCTCCAGAAAGGTACGGATCGCACGTTCGATCTCCGCCGTATCTACATCGCTGTGAAACCCCGCACCGATATATACATTCCGATTTTTCATTGATTATCCATCCTCTTCCTGCTGCTATATTTATTGAATTAATCACAAATTAACGATCATGAGAGTCTGGAAATTTGGCGATGATATAGATACCGACCAGATAATACCCGCAGAATACCTGACCACAGGTGACGCGGCAGAATTAGCCCGACACGCCTTTGCGAAGCTCCGACCGGAATTTTCGAGGGAAGTGAAGAAGGGTGACGTCATTGTAGCTGGCGCTAATTTCGGCTGTGGCAGTTCGAGGGAGCATGCACCTCGTGCATTGATGGGTGCGGGCATAAGCTGCGTAATCGCGAAGAGTTTCGCACGTATATTCTTCCGCAACGCGATAAATATCGGGCTGCGAGTGATAGAAGCAGATGCCCGGAATATAGAAGAGGGTGATGAGGTGGAGATAGATTTTGAACGGGGCGTGATAAGAGACCTCACCCGTGGCGAGGAGTACTCGTTTAAGCCGCTGCCGGAGTTCATGCAGAAACTACTCGATAGTGGTGGTTTGATTGCCTACATCAAGAATGCTAAAAGCGATTCCGGCAGATGAAGCGGTCACAGTAGCGCGTTTATGCGTTTACACGCTTCCTCCAGCCTATTTTCGTCCAGGCATATCGATAGACGGATAAAACCTTCACCATACTCACCGAAACCAATACCCGGTGTCGTTACCACTCCCGCACGCTCTAACAGGAACATTGAGAACTCGATCGAAGATGAGAACTCATCTGGTATCGGTACCCAGAGATAAAATGTGGCTCTGGGCCTGGTCACACATAGACCCGCGGACTCCAGCCCCTCAACCAGCGTATCTCGTCTCGTTCGGTATATCGCCAGATTATCGCTTATACAGTCCTGTGGACCTGTCAGAGCCGCTATACCCGCCACCTGCACCGCCTGAAAAGTACCGGAATCTATGTTCGTCTTCACCTCCTTCACACCGTTCAGTATCTCGGAGTTGCCAACGGCAAAGCCTATTCGCCAGCCGGTCATGTTATACGTCTTGGACAATGAGTTGAACTCGATACCCACCTCCTTCGCACCTCGCACCGCAAGGAAGCTCGGCGCTTCGTAACCATCGAAGGTCAGCTCAGAGTAGGGGTTATCATGTAAAACCACAATATCGTGCTCGTGTGCAAAATCCACTACCGCTTTGAAGAAATCTGTATCAACCGTGGCGGCGGTAGGGTTGTTTGGATAGTTAAGGAACATCAGCTTCGCATCCCTCGCTATCCTGCTGTCAATTGCATCAAGATCGGGCTTGAATTCGTTATCCGCATTTAACGGCATGCTTACAGGTACAGAATCCGCCATTATGGTCGCGTTACGGTATACCGGGTATGCAGGATCGGGTACAAGTGCGATATCGCCCGGATTGAGGAATGCCATTGTGGAATGCGCGATACCCTCCTTTGAGCCTATAAGTGTTAATACCTCACTATCGGGATCCAGTCGCACATGCTTTCTGCTACGATACCAGTCCGCCACCGCCTCCCGGAATGCCAGCATACCCTCGTATGATGGATATCTGTGGTTTGAAGGGTCCTTCGCCGCTTCGCATAGTGCAGCCACGATATGTGGTGGTGTCGGTAAATCAGGATCGCCGATGCCCAGATCAATCACATCTATGCCCTTCTTCTCCGCTTCCCGTTTCTTCCGATCTATGTCCGCGAAGAGATATGGCGGCAACCTGTTCAGCCGTTCGGCATATCTGCTACTCATCAATATCAAAAAGTCCTGCCATATCAAAAAGCTATATTATCAGACGGGCGGTTGGTTCATATATTACTCATGACACAACCTGCAGTCTTCTAACCCTGACCGAAGGCGATACCACGTTATAAATCTGTCTGGTATCTGTGCCAAGCAGTTCTACGTCCTGCAACAACTCCTGCATGTTCCCAACGAGCATTACCTGTTTAACCGGGTACAGGTCACCTTTCCTTATACCCCGTGCATTCTGAGCAACGACCGAGAAATCGCCCGATGCGCGTGACGCCGTGTGTGCCCCTATCACATCATGTATATAAAGCCCATCTCGAATGTCCACAAATACATCCTCACTCGTGTTATCAACCGCGTTTAAAATGAAATTCGTGGCGCCGGGTACAGGTAGATTATCGTAGCTCCTTATCGCATTGCCCGTGCTATCCACACCATCCCTGCTCGCGGTATACGAATCGTACAAGAAATTCTTCAGTACGCCTTTCTCGACCAGGATAGTGGACTGTGAGGGTACACCTTCTCCATCCATCTTCCGGCTATTCACGCCCAGTGGCATAGTACCATCATCCACGATGTTGAGTATTCCGGAAGCCACTTCGGTATCTCTCTTACCATAATACGGCGATTCCTTACGCTGCACGTGCTCGGCACTCAGCTCGGGAATGAGGGTATACGCAAGTAGGCTCTGAACCGCACGGGGTGAGAATACCACCGGTAACTCCCCGGGCTCGATACGACCACCTCCGATACTCTCTACAGCAATCCGTACCGCCTCTCTGCCCAGCCACCGGAAATCCATTTCTGACAGCATTCTACTCACTTTGCCCTCACTGCCAGGGCTATCTTCTCCCGCAACTGCCGTTAGTCCCGCAGATATATAAGTGCCGGTGTCGTAGAGCTCGACCCCCTCAGAATTAATGATGTATGTCTCGTCATGTGCGGCTGCAACCGCTGCCTCCGGTATTATCACCTTCTCCCTCGTCTTGTACTCCGCCGCACCATCCAGCATCTCCATACAGTATCCTATTGCATCTCCCGGATCGCCCGCAAGAAGGTCCACTATTCGAGCATCGAAGGTCTTTTCCGGATCGGTGTACTGCCCCATACGCGGCAATCCCGGGAAATACGGGTCTTCCTCTGATATACGCGCCTGTTTCAACGCCTGTACCACGCATTCTTCCAGCTCTGCCTTAGCCAGTCGGGTAGTGTATGAGAACCCCATCTTACGTGCTATCACTACCCGTACACCGATACCCGCGCTTTTGACTCGTTTCACCGTCTTCACGATACCGCGTTCAAGCTCTATACTGAGCATATCTCCACGCTCTCCGTAGATCTCCGCATGGTCGCTCACCTCAAGCGCATTCTTCAATCCCGAATGCATGATATCAAAAATATCCTCGTCCCCGACTCTTTCGTTCATACGTCCAGACCAATATTATTTATCAACTTCAAGCCTGCGGAACAGTACTTTCGGCTTGTTCAACTTCTGACCACTTTCTATCGGTTTCATTAGCTCCTCAAGCTTCGTCTCGTGTATGTCTGTATTCATACCGAGTTGATACCACAATTCTGCCATCTTATCCGGCATCACCGGCTCCAGTAGTATACACACCGATTTCAATATCTGCAGTACGTTCTTCAGTATAGTTCCACAACGACGTCTCGCATCCTCATCGCCTTTTATCAGATGCCATGGCTCTTCTCGCTGGAAATAGCTGTTGCCAAAATCTGCAAGTCCCATTGCCGCATCCACAAGCTTCTTGAACTCGTATTCCGCCATCGCACTCAGCACACCCGCACGGGCGGTTTCTATCGCAGTTCGCACTTCATCTTCTATCTCGCCATCGGGTACCACTCCAAAGTTCTTATAAGTGAATGTAAGAACACGATAAACGAGATTGCCGAGTATAGCCACCAGTTCGTTATTCACCCGCATAAAGAACGAATCCCACGAAAAATCCAGCTCCTTCGTGTGGCTTGATTGCGTTAACAGGTAATACCTCAACATATCAGGATGGAACCGTTCGATGAATTCCGATGCCCAGACCACATTACCCCTGCTCTTGGAGAATGTCTTACCGTCTATCTTCACCATGCCGGAAGCGACGACCGCGTCTGGCAACGAATAGTTCGCGCCTTTCAGCAGCGCGGGCCAGAATATGCAGTGATGATATATGATATCCGTACCAATGAAATGCACAATTGTGGCACCGTCTTTCTTCCAGTACCGGGCACATTCTTCTATTTTCGATCCGCGTTCACGCAGCAGCTCCTCTGTGAATGATATATACCCTATAGGCGCATCAACCCAGACATAGACTACCAGATCGTCCCGTCCAGGGAATTTTACGCCCCATTCCAGGTTCCTCGTTATACACCAGTCCCTCAGCTCCCGCTTCACCCACTCCCGTGCATAATTGCGCGCGTTCAGTGTCCCATCCAGATCGTTCAGATACGAAGATAGGAAATCGGCAAACGCAGACAATCGAAAGAAGAAATGCTCCTGCTCTCTGAAAACTGCCCGGGAGCCACAGATCTTGCATTTCGGATCCTGTATCTCGCCCGGTTCGATATGCTTACCACAGCCCTGATCACACTCGTCACCTCGTGCGACCGAACCACAGTGTGGGCATAGCCCTTCCACGTACCTGTCCGGCAGGAACCGATCACAGGTTTCACAATACGCCTGCTTCGTCTTCTTTCGGTATACATAACCGCCTTCTATAAGCCGTTTCACGATCTCCTCCGTCCTTTTGTGGTTGGTTGGCGAATCAGTCCGTCCATAATAGTCAAAGTCCACATTAAGTGCCTTGAAAATGCGTTTGAAATGCTCATGGTATCTCTCGACCACCGCCTCGGGCGTTATGCCCTGCGCTTCCGCACTCAACACTATCGGGGTACCATGCGTGTCTGAACCACTGATGAAGATGACATTATAACCCATCTTACGCAGCATTCGAACATAGACGTCGGCGGGAACGTATGTCCTCAGATGTCCTATGTGGCACTCTCCATTGACGTACGGCAATGCAGAAGTGACCAGAACAGGTTTATCCCGTGGTGGATTCATTACAAATCAATAAAAGGCATACAAAAATAAAAAAGAATAGAACCCAGATGGCGCGATTATTTGAATATCCTGAGGTTCTGGCTCAGAATTCGCGTTTCCTCGAGCATGCTCAGCATGTATCTATTCACCGAATCCATCATGTTCGTGTTATAGCCTGATTCCCACACTGGTTTTTCCCAAACTGGTTTTTCCCATACTGGTTTCCCAATGCCCGATTCATTGAGGGGCGAGGGATACATACGTGATTGTGGTATTGCCGGAGAATGGAACACGCGATGATTCAGGTTCCTGGTTCGCGTTTCGTTGAGCATGTTTAGCATGTATCTATTCACCGAATCCATCATGTTCGTGTTAAACGTCCAGCCGTGGGGCGTCTGCCAGACGGGCTGCACTGTGACCACAGAACTGCGCGGGAACAGGTCATATGGACTCCCGGCAACGGTTGCACCGACACCCCCTACACCCGCGAATATAATAGCGAATAAACCAATAACCAAAGCACCTTTTACCATACTATCACCCCCCTAAATCTCATTAGGAGACGGTGGTATATAAAACTTTGCCAGGTATCAGTATAAACACGTAAAACAGCACTGCTGGCTATGGTACCAGTCTTCTCCTGTCCCTCGGGAAAAGTACCACTTCCCTTATGTTCTCTATCCCCAGCATACTCATGAGTAACCGTTCAATACCGAGCCCCCAGCCCGCGTGTGGCGGCATACCATAACGAAACGCATCAAGATAGAACTCAAAACTCTCCGCACTCAGACCCTTCGACTCTATCTGGCTACGTAATAGCTCGTAGGAATGAACACGCTGCGAGCCAGAAGCGAGCTCCAGTCGCGGATGCATGAGGTCAAACGCATTGCAGATGTCATTGCGGTGCTCTGATGGCTGGGCATAAAACGGCTTCAATGCTAACGGCCATTCGGTAATGAAATAATGCTCGCCCATAATCCTGCCCAGTGCATGTTCTGCAGAAGCGCTAAGGTCTTCACCCCATTCGATCTGCTCACCTGAATCGGATAGCAGTTCTATCGCCTCATCATAAGTCACACGCCGAAAGGGCACCTTCGGTACTTCCAGCTCTATACCCAGCTTTGAGAGCCCGGGATAAGCTGCTATACGCGCGTAGACAAAAGCGATAAGTTCCTCCAGTATCGCCATCACCTCCCTGTCGGTCACAAATGCGACTTCAATATCCATGGAGGTCGCTTCGTTCAGGTGCTTCGTGGTATCGTGCTCCTCAGCCCGGAATATCGGCGCGATCTCATACACGCGATCAAACCCGGAAGCCATCAGTATCTGCTTGTACAGTTGCGGACTCTGGTTCAAGAACGCTTCACGTTCAAAATATGATATAGGGAAGAGAGCAGTGCCACCTTCGGTCGCCGCACTCACTATCTTCGGGGTATTTATCTCTATAAATCCACGTTCATCGAAGAAATCGTGTATCGCTTTTAGTACTTTGCTGCGAATAACGAAGATGTGCTTTGTCCTCTCACGCCTCAGGTCCATGAATCTGGCGTCCAGTCGCGTATCCAGCTCGGCACTTACCTTGTCCGTGGTGTCCAGCGGCAATTTCGGTGACGCTTCGTTCAGCACCACCATACGCTCTGGTATGATCTCATAGCCAGAAGGTGCTTTATTCTCGCTCTTTACTGTGCCCTCTATTGCTACCACAGATTCACGTGGCACCCTCTTCGCCCGCTCGAATAGCTCTGGGTCTGTACTCTTTCGATGCAACGTCACCTGCGCCAGCCCACCGAAATCACGTACAATCAGGAATAATACACCGCCCAGATCGCGTTTCTCGTGCACCCAGCCTGCGATACATACGCGTTCTCCGCTATTTGCCGCGCTCAGCTCATTCGTGTATCTCCGGTTGCTCAGGTTCATCTCACGCTTCATATTTGACCAGTTTCAATGCCGGCTCGCCTTTTATCTCTCTTATCTGCTGCATCAAACGATCCATCTGCCCGGCAGACCCCTCAGCACAGATGACCACCGAGCCTTCGCCACCATCTACTCCGCCTGCACCTATCGGGAACGCATCACTCGCACCCAGTATCTTCAACGCCTCAATCTCCGTGATCACCTTGCCATAAACAGGCATCAAGCCCACCGGCTTGCCCGTAGCAATCGCGATTCGCTCTATCCCAACGCGTTTCGCCGCTTCTGTAATGGGATAGGGTACGGTCTTCTCAATGCCCACCGGGATGATGAAATTGACCCCTCGTGCCATTATTCGTCCTAATGCGATACCTATCGTACCGCCAAAGGTGTTCGCCATCAGTATACCTGCAGTACCGGTTGCATCCAGTGCATTCGCTCCTTTTATGAATACATCAGTGGCGGACAGATCATCCACGATCTCTTCTGTACTCGCATCGATTATCTCGCCATTCTTCAGTATCAATTCTTTACTTCGCTCTTCTTTTGGTACTATGGTCGCACCTCTGGCTGTTATCACACCGGCTGCATATCTGCCCTTATCTATTTTCTCATGACTATTCTCCTTCTCCTGGCTCGATAGCGAAGCCAGCAGCTCTTCTGCTACGTATGCATTGGTAGTTCCCAGCCCCACAATAATGATTCCCTGCTTCAGCGCTCGCCTGACCTCCTCCAGATTACTCACACCTTTTGCTATCAATCGTTTGGACTCGGCGGGTGTAAGTACAATCAGTGCTTTTACTACTTCCCCGGTCATGATCTGTGATAATCTCCTTATCCCTAATAAATATTATCAGAGTTTGAATCTTAAGAGCGCGGCGATTCCACCGAGTGCTTTTAAGCGTTTACCCGGCTCGAACTCGGTACTGAAGACCACAATGTTGCCACCCATCCGTTCTACACCTCTTAATAGCTCCTCTATTCGCTCCCGGGATTCGTCTGCCATAAGCATCTCATCGCATACGAGAAGCCGCTCTATTGCACCGTACTGCATAGCCTTTCGCACCTCATCTTCACCATATACTGCCAGACCACCTTCATCACGACTTATCTCCGCCATCAAAAGCTCCAGTAACTTCACCTCCCTCGCCAGGCGCTCCACGGCTCTCAACCTCGCCACGGCACCTCGTTTCAGTACCTCCAGGAAGCCAGATATGCCTGTACTGGACGCCTGTTCTATCACCGCTCGTTTATGCAGTTCCGGGACTTTCTCACGCATGAATTCGTGGAAATCGTTCTTTATGAATCCTGGACCCGCAACAATGAGCGCATCACAGGCATTGGAATAATAAGCCTGCTGCAACTGGTTCAGTACCTCCGTGAAGAATTGTTTCATATTTGAGTCAATACCGTTACCCTTGCCCGAGCTATACCGTATAGAGAATAGTTCGTCCACTCCGTACTGGCGTACTATGCCCGCGACAGCCTCGCCTGCTTCTATCGTCAGAATAATTATGGGTGCCCTGTTCGAAGCGCGTTCCGCTTCTCGTAAGCGATCAAGCTGGTGCTCTCTCCAGTTGCTCTTGATGATCGAGAGCTCTACATCCGGCTCGATATTGAACGTGTGATAAGAACCCACCTCCGGACCCACCTCTATCACACCTTTAACACGCAATCGGTGCGAGAACCTGTGGAACTCCACACCTTCCACACGTATACCCATTCGAACCCGCTTCTTCTCCGTCTTATCCGGTCGGATTTTGTCGGTTGCTTCTTCCAAACGGCGATATGTGAAGGAATAGACCAGATCCCCGGGCTCTATCACGTACTTGAGATGCCACAGGTCATCTGTCGATTCGGGTATGACCGATATTTCACCGGGTTTTTGACCCTTATCCCGCCGTTTCAACCGCTTTCTCAGGATTTTCATACCCGCTCCTTATTTTTCATAGGTTATAGCTACTTCTATACTAACATACACACCATCACCGTTATAGGATCCGGAACCGCTCGTTCTGATCTGTTATGGGTCGGTTGCGATATGATTATATGAATATGACCGATGGTTTCAACCGGAGTATAAAAGCCAGAGCCGAAAAGCTTTTTATGCTCTATGCATTTATGAGTAGAGGAGACAATGCAGTGAGAGACAAAAAGTTAATGGCAATAGTAATATCTGTGCTTTTAGCTTTTGCTGTGCTCGTCGTGCTGGTAGCCACTATAGGTGGTGGACTGGAATCGCATAGATTATCGCGATTACGAATTGCTGATATAGATATATCGGCAGAAGCGGTTGGTTTCTCCGATGCCGTGCTTAATGTCTCGGTATATATAGACAACGATGGCACGGGCTCCTCGGGCGATATAACTCTTATGATCAAGGCGTACGATACAGATACCAACCTGCTGGTGGTGACAAACAGTACGCAGGTGGGTGTAATACGGGCGAAAGAGACAAAGGTGGTGAGTGCCCCTGTACGGGTACCAAAAAGGGGCAATTATCGACTTCGGATCGTTGTATTTGAGGATGGTAAGAGACAACTGCAGGGCGAACGCGTCATATACGGGTTAACGAGTCTGGAACCGCCTTCCGCTGCCCGGATCTCGATACGTGGGATCGACTTCCTCGTTCAAGCGGTCGAAGAGGGTGTGCCGGTGGGTAAGCAGCATGTCGTGATCAATACGACACTATATATAGACAATCTGGGCCCGGATGTGAGCGGTCTAAGAACGCTGATTAAGGCACGAGATCGCGAGACAGAGTTGATTACAGCCCGGGAATGGATAGATCTGGGACTTCTTAAAAGCGGTACTACCTCATTGCATTACGCCAATTTGAGAGTACTCAACGGGCGAGACTACCTGGTCGAGGTTCAGGTCTGGCAGTCCGGGCGTATAATAAAGGAAGGCAGTGGTATGGTCCTGCTTGGTGCTTTTAGCAATAAGACGATGCGGATAGGGGTGAAGGAGAAGATGGTAGAGGTGGCTCCCGGTACAAACATATCCGAATTCGTTAGAACCAGACCAGCAGCGGTGAGAGCACCGGTCCCATATCCATCCAGCGGGTTTGGGTCTTTAACTATGTGCCTTGCATTAGTATTCGGGCTTATTATATTACTGAGGAAGAGGAGATAGATAAGATGGAACAGGAAGTATCGAGGTATTTCAGGCTGGGTGTGTTCATAATACTCATGGTTATTCTCGCTGTAGCCACTTTTCAGTTCTATTTCTTTGCTCTGGAGACCATCTCCAGGATGTTTAGCTATGAATACCGCTCTCTGGTACAGGCGGGTTTCGCTGCCTGCGTCATCGTAATCATTGTATATCTGATGCGGGCAATGATAGTGAAAGAGCAGTGACACTATTCAGCAATTATGACGGGCTTATAACAAATGCAGTGAATGACCGGGTGGCAATACTGAGGCAGCATGCACTCTCTATACTGGAATCGGGCGTCAGTGCTGTTGACCCGTACGAGCTTATTTTGAATTCTGTCAGGCTTGAAGATGGTCAATTGAGAATCCGGGGTACAACAGAGGCGTTAGATATAGAATTAAGTGGTATAAATAAGAAGCGACTGGTTGCTTTCGGTAAGGCGAGTATGGCAATGGCACGTGCATTTGAGACCATTGTGGATATAGACGACGGGATCGTGGTGATACCACGTGGTCAGCGAGGAGAACGCCCGGATATGGAGATTATAGAGGCGGAGCATCCTGTACCTGGTACGGGCTCCGTCAATGCTGCGAACCGCGTTCTTGAGATAGCACATGCGAGCGGCGATAACGATCTGCTATTTGTTCTCGTATCTGGTGGTGGATCTGCGTTACTCGCGAAACCTGCTGATGGTATCACGCTGACGGATAAGATAGAACTGACGAAAGAGCTACTCAGATCCGGTGCTAAGATAAACGAATTGAATATCGTTCGTAAGCACATATCGGCGATAAAGGGTGGTAAACTCGCAGAAGCCGCGTATCCCGCAACTACAATTGCGCTTATACTATCAGATGTGGTGGGTGACCCTGTTGATGTGATTGCGTCCGGTCCAACCGTACCAGACGCGAGTACAGGTAAAGATGCTCAGGCGATACTGCTGAAATACGGACTGTGGACGAAACTGCCCGGAACGGTCCGTGATTATATCAAACATGAACGCCGCGTTAAGGTTCACAGCAGGGTGCATAACATCATCATAGGCAATAATTATGTTGCTGCTGACGCCGCGTGTAAGAGAGCAACAGACATTGGTTACGGGCCCATACTGCTAACAACGCATCTGGAGGGCGAGAGCCGGGAAGTGGCGAAGGTGTTCACCGCGATATTACGAGACATACGCACCCGGGGCACACCTGCGAACCCACCCGTTGCGGTAATCGCGGGTGGAGAGACGACCGTAAAAGTGGTGGGTAACGGTCGTGGCGGCAGGAACCAGGAGTTTGTACTCAGTGCTGCACTCTCATTACCGGCAGGTGACGACGGTGTGGTGATTGCAGCTATGGGCACCGATGGCATAGACGGCATGAGTGATGCCGCAGGTGCGATTGCAGATGGATACACGTTGATGCGAGCATCAGAAGCAGAACTGGATCCCGAAACGTATCTGCAGAATAACGATTCCAATACATTCTTCAGTATGCTAAATGACGCTCTTATCACTGGCAGGACAGGTACAAACGTGAACGATCTCATAGTGATGCTCGTTGCTGATACCGGTCAATAGCAAGTTTCATTTTGCATACGCTTCTTCTGTTGTATAACGAATGATGAAGGTTCTGGTGGGATCACGTAACCCGGTAAAAGTAGCGGCAACGAAGGAAGCGTTTGCCATGTTCTTCGATAATGTGGATGTATCAGGCATGGTGGTGGATAGCGGGGTTCCCGCTCAGCCGGTGGGTACGGAGACGTTCGTGGGTGCGGAGAACAGAGCTATGGAGTTGCGGACGCGTAATCAAAATGCGGACTTCTTCGTGGGTATTGAGGGTGGTATAATCAAACTGTTCAACAGGTGGTTTGTATCAGGTGTGATGTGTATAATGGATACGAGCGGTATTAAGGGCTACGGCTGCACTCCTCTCTTCGAATTGCCATCGCATATAACGGCGAAGCTTCTTCATGGTGTGGAACTAGGTGATGTGATAGATGATCTGGCAAAGGAGAGTAACACGAAGCAGAAGCAGGGTGCTGTTGGTTACTTCACGGGTGGGGTGATGGACCGGAAGAGATATTACGTCGATGGGTTGATCGCGGCACTCATTCCGTTTTTGAACCGCGAGCTTTATTTTTAATTCCCGGCACAACGTGCGTCTTATCAGAATCTTCGCATCACTACACCCTCAGCCACCTTTGGCAGGAAGAGTGTGGATTTCTGCGGGAAGCCTTTCTGCTCCACAATCGCTTTGTACTCAATATCTGCCATACTTAGCGGTTTCAAGAAGAAAGCAACGTGGTAAGAGCCGCTATTAACCCTGGCTATTGCTTCGCCGGGACTGGCAGTAAATAGGATATCCTCTTCGGGGTTACCCATAAGCGAGGGCTCGATCAACCATTCATGTAGTGATAGGATATCCAGCCCGACTCGTTCCCCTCTCTTCTCTGATAATTCCCTTAAACTCTCTTCATCGGCACGCAGCAGGTAAAAACCGTTACCATCATACATACATACACGGACATCACCGTTCGATTTACATAGTTCGGAGTATATGCTATTACCGCTGCGATCACAGCGTTCCACGTGGAATCTTGTTTCTATCGCATTCCAGAGTGTACGCATGTTGCACCGTCTCACACATCGATGCCAGGGTAGCAATAGTAATGAGCTATCCGTCTCCTCAAGTAGCATCATCAACGTATATGCCGGACCGCCCGCCATGTTCAGCCGGTAAGCGGCAGAATATCTGTGGTGTCCGTCAAGGATTATAAGCCTGCAATCACGCATAAGCTCCTCTATATCTCTAATGAGTGATTCATCCGAAATTTCCCATAGCATGTGGCGGGTACTGTACAGTGTACCGTCCAGTTTGACATCCACAAGTGGCGGTATAACATCCTGTGACAGATACGATTTGAAGATACGACTCAGCTCATGGTTCTTATAAGAACCAACTACCGGTGAGAAATTCATGCCACATTCCCGCATCAACAGGTAGCGCTCCCTTGTCTTCGATTCAAATGTACGTTCGTGCCCGTATATCTGTCCGGTATTCAACTTCTCGAGTTGCACCAGTGCCACCAGTCCGATAGTGAAGTACTCTTTCTCAGCTCGTCCGGATATCTCACACATGAGCTCGTCCGGGAGCGTGTATCTTATACCGTAGATATATAATGCGGGCCTGGCACGTTCTACCAGTATTCTTTCGTTGAACATTCGTGTTAATGTTTCATGTGCGTAACGCACGAACGACCGCTCGTCCATATCAGGACGCCGAACGGTGAAGTGAATGACGTTGTCTCTTATGCGCGAATAGTGATTGTACTGAGCAATATCGATTGTATCATAAACAGGACAGATGAGCATGTCCCGGTTCTTCAATTCAGGATTCAGTATCGTCGCCCTGAACGGTTTTATCCTGACCATAACAAATAATTGTTGCTATTCTATTAAGGCAGTATAGAGATGGTGGTTATACTGGGACTCGAGGGTACTGCATGGAACCTCAGTGCTGCACTGGTCACGGAAGATAGAGTGATACACGAGGTGGAATCGCCTTACAGACCGCTACATGGAGGTATCCACCCGCGAGAAGCGGCGCAGCATCACGCAGCCGAGCTCAAACGTGTGGTATCACAATTGATAGAGAAGGCGCAGGACGCGAGATTTTCGATTTGTGATATAGATGGTGTGGCGTTCTCTCAGGGTCCGGGTCTGGGTCCCTGCCTGAGGACGGTAGCTACGGCTGCCCGAGCTTTAGCTCTTGCGTTGAATGTGCCGCTTATTGGTGTCAATCATTGTATCGCGCATATAGAGATAGGACGATGGCGCTGTGGCACCGAAGATCCGGTTGTGCTGTATGTAAGTGGTGCGAATTCACAGGTTCTTACCTATCACACAGGCAGGTACCGGATAATTGGTGAGACTCTGGACATAGGCATAGGCAATGCACTGGATAAGTTCGCACGTTATGTGGGTTTGAAGCATCCAGGCGGTCCGAAAGTGGAGGAGCTCGCTGCTCAGGGCACACGGTATATCCATCTGCCGTACGTAGTGAAGGGTATGGATTTCTCGTTCACCGGGCTGACAACAGCGGCAAAAGATGCGGTGGATGCTGGTAACAGTCTGGCAGATGTATGCTATTCGTTCCAGGAGACTGCTTTCGCTATGCTTACCGAGGTGACAGAACGTGCAATGGCGTACTGCGGTAAGGACGAGATGCTGCTGGCGGGTGGTGTGGGTGCAAACCGGCGGTTACAACAGATGCTGCATACGATGTGTACAGACCGTGGTGCGCGATTTTTCGTGCCCGAATCGAAGTATCTGAAGGACAATGGTGCCATGATCGCCTATCTTGGACTGCTTCAGCTCCGGACCGGGCAGACACTACCGATAGAAGATTCCGCAGTGAGACCCAATTTCCGACCGGATGAAGTAGAAGTAAAATGGAGATAGCTGTACAACCGATGCAAAAAATAAAAAGAAATAAAAGGGTCTGGTTAGAAAACCTGCCCTTCGTAAAATAGTCTTATTGCGGGTATCCAGTTGTTATGAGAATACCCATTGGCATCCACGAATGAAGTGCAGTTTATCCAGCCATCGCCGGTTGGTAGTGCACGGGTATGCCATATCTGAGGATACGAGCCTGTACGAATGGTGTAGTTGTAGGTAGTGCCCGCATATAGCTTGAATGGCTTATCAAAGGTAATGTTGTGCCAGTCGCCATTGTATCCGGTCCATGTTGCGTTCACATCCACCCCATTACCCCAGATTCGCACGTATTCGGTATGCCCACCTGTGCCTGCACATGGATATGTGTAAAGCTTGTTCACAATGGTGGTTCGATTTGGCTTGATTGTACCGTTGTGCGTACCTGCAATGCTGGGATAAGTACCCCCGGTGGTGTCAAAATCATTCTGGAATACCGTGACATTGATTATCAGAACCCTGGTCGAATTCGCGGGTGTAGTATTCATACTGCTGCTCCAGTACCATATAACGACATCGCTGTCTTCCACTGTATAGTTTGATGCGCTCACCATGGGCATATCTTCATCCGGATAATTTACCCAGTACATCCATCCATTCCACCCTTCATTATGTATGTCTGCAATGGAATCGACGAAAGGAGCACCCCATTCATCTGTCACCGTGTAGTTGAATTTACCCGCTTCGGCTGCTGCTGCAAGCGCACCCAATGCGGTTGTGCTGTTTACTACCCATTCATTACCACTGTTATGCGCGGTTACACTGAACGTGGTTCCGTTGATTAGAGTGACATTCCCCTGCCATATAACCTCCTGTGGCGCTTCGAGCGAGACGTTAAACACCAACAGACCATTGTTTATCTCCTCTTGCGTTACCGTATGCTCAAATGTCCTGGCTTGTCCGCAACCAGAAACATTGAACCTGAGCAGATCACCCGCACTCACATTACCGCTGTCAAGCATGAGCTGGTAATAACTGGATGATGAAGTTGCATACCAGATCATCGACGTATTGGCATTTGTTATCTGAACCACCGGATTGTTGCATGGCTCGCCTCCGTCTGTGGTGATCCACCCGCAAATCATAAACGGCGAATAGGGCATGGCTACTGCCACCGTGCACATCACTGCAACAAGCATTGCACTAATAACTATCCGTTTCATCTGTTTTTGCCTCCATTGCTATATATCTTGTTCATTTATCTTTATAAAATGCCGCCCCGGGGTTTGTTTAGCTGCGCTACTGCAGTCGCAGGCTCATATTCCCTGGTTGCCCGATTATGATGGCACGGCGGTCATTGTTATGTTCCCGCTATAACTTCCTGCCGCTGTTCCTGGTGGTATGTGCAATCTGAAATTGACCAGATTATAGCTCGCCTCGCCAACACCCAGATTCAGATCATAACTCGTGCGATCACCGAGATTCACGGTGTAATCGTCTTCTGTGAACCCGCAGTAAATGTTATCATTTGCAATAGTTCCAGCATTGCCGATCATGTCCGAAGCCTCTATTTCTATGTCGGTCTCCACATTACCCGTATTCTTTATCGTTACATTGTTCGCACTCCCTTCTTCGTAGTTTGTATCGCCGGGCACCGAACTGTTCGCTCCGGGGTTTATAGCGCCGAAGTTCACTGTTACAGCGTCTATCGAAAGCCCGATACAGCACTCATAAGTGAGGTTCTCCGCCCTGTTTCCGGTTAAACTGCTCTTATCCGTTGCCGTCACGTTCACGGTGTAGTTGCCCGCCGCATAGTAGAATGGCATCTCGAAACTACCTTCATAGGTTGCTGTTGTTTCACTGCTGTTTGACACGAAAGAGAGTGTAACCGGGCTGTCAGAAACAGTTGTTGGACCACTTATCACCGCAACCACCGTATCTACGTCACTCCAGCCGTTATCATCACTTACTGCTGCAGTTATACTTACCGACTTATTACCATCAGGAACCGGATCGACCTGAATACCGGTCTCAGAATGATCATCCGGACTTATCTCAACGCTCTCAACGATCGGTGCGGATGGTGGTACCGTAAGCGTGATATTCTGCACGAACACACCGTTTTCCAGATCTTCTGCTATCACGGTATGCGCAGTCACATTGAAAACCGTACCGTCGGTCGCATTTATCGCAAGGACGTCTCCCACGTTCACGTTTGAACTGCTGATAACGAGTTGATAAGTGTTGTAGCCCTGATGGGTCTCGGCATTCCAGCTATCGCCAGTGTTCATATTCGTTATATTCACAACCGGTTCCGTGCACGGCTCGCCATCGGCATAGAATACCATGCCAGTTACGACAAATGGCGTAGATGGCGGCTCAACAAGCGTTATGTTGCTGTATATACCCCCGGCATTTACATCCGTGTCATTTACAGTATGCCATAGAATCCTCGATTGCGTGCCCCCATGTACAGTAATCCGCAATTTTTCGCTCGTATTCAAATCGGTTCCATTGTTAAGCACGAGCAGGTAATAACATGAAGATGACGAGTTCTCAGCAACCCATTCCCGCTCGTTGTTCTGATTCGTTATTTTAACAGCTGGTGCGTAGCATGCGGTTCCATTGGCGTAGAATACGTAGCCGTCGAGCACAAAGGGTGAAGGTTGCGCAATTGTCAGCGGTGCTGTTGCTATCGATATAACGGCGCATACTGCTAACACTGCCAGTACAATATCACGCATACTGCATCACCTCCAGTCTGATATAATCGGTTCCGAGGACCGATCGAAGCGGTATCCACCACAATCTACCCTGAGGGCTATTCTGCTCCACAATTAACGTGATGCAACCATCATCAGAGAGATAATGCTGTATGTCACCGCTTAATTCCCCATTCAACTCTAAAGCAATGCTATTAGCACGGTCCAGCAACTCATATCTGCCCGCAGTGGTGTTCCATACGTAGAGAGATGCGCCATTAGTGCCGAGGAATCTGAACCCTATGCCGTACCATGATATGTTTATGCCGGTTATTTCAGATGCGGGCGTTAAGATCCTGATCCTGAAACGGTGAATCGCGTAATAGCCATACCTGTTTGTATTATCGAGTTGCATAAGCCCATCTCGTGTGCCTATTCTGTTATATTGTACATCGTTGAATTCAGTACCCGGCACGTCATCAGTGCCCGGTGGTTTCTCGTTATGCTGTTTACGGTATGCCCACTTATCTACGCCTGCACCGGTCGAGAAATCGTAGATGGTTACCTGTCCAGCATATAGATAAGTGAAGTTCATTGCGTCCAGACCGGCTGACCCACCGTAATCCATTGCGGTTACCGCCACTCTGTAATCCCCTTCTGCATGAGTTGACATATTAAATGACCCTTTGTAGATGGCGGTTGTTGAATTAACAGCTTCATAGAAACTCAATGTTAGAGGGCTTTCGTCCACCACACTCGGTCCACTGATATTTGCAACGACAATACTCAAATCGTCATAGCCGTTAAGGTCTGTAATGGTCGCACTGATCGTAACGGTTCTGTTCGTCGTGGGATCGGGATTAATCACCTGCACGCCCGGTGCTGCGGGGTCGTCATCAGGTGCGATCTCAACACCCACGATTGGTACGGAATTTGTAACGGACACAGTAGTAACAGCATTTTCGGCATACAGAGGCAGAGGACTGATGATCAACGCCGTTAGAATTATAAAAACCAGGCTATACTCTTTTCTCATCTCTATTCGGCATCACCTCTATCTTTCTTTTTCCATTTCCGCATGGCATGAATGAGGAGCAGGGAAATCATAGAGAATGTGCATTCGAAACCCGGCACGGTGGGGTTGCTCGATTTTTCTGACTTTTCACAGGGCGTTGAGACTTCAAATGCGACACTTTTTTCCGCTGTCTCCTTGCCCGCGTAGAGTACACGCCCTTTTATCGTATAGTTGCCCGAACTGGTTATTTTGTAGTAATCGGTGAGATTTACGGTCTCATTGGTCTCTACAAACATCTCTTCGCTCTCGAGCACGTCAAGCAACTCACCCTCGCGGTATAGTTCGCCCTTGAACTTCGCCATCGTGTCTATTTGACCGGTGTTCTCGAAACACGCAACGACCTTTATCACACGATTCACGAGCGGTTCACCTTCAATTGTAAGCCTTTTCAGACTGCCTCGTCTGGTGAGCGAACCAAAAGGTAGAATCTTGAAATGTAAGTCCTCTGTGGCAAGGACTGAATCACCGAGTGAAACACCGACATTTGCGATGTAATCACCGGTCTCCATGCCGGTAGTGTTCCACAGCGCAGTGATTATGCCCTCATGCGCGGGTTTTATACCGGTTTCTGCATGCACGAAACTGTCTATACGCCTGCTATCTTTCATTATGGCGACCGCAATCGTCGGTTTCGCGATCACATTGCCATCGTTCCTGAACACTACCTTTATCTTCAGCGGATAGTTGATTTCCGTATCTGTGGTTGTGATGCTCTTTACCGAGCCTTTCAATATCTGTGTGCCGGTTACCCTAATTTGAACTTTTGATGGTATGCGAACAACCGCATGTGCGACTGCACCACCTTCTGATTCTGTTTTTGGAACGCTCTGTGCGTATATGATCGCACTGTAATCACCATTTGCGACGTCTTCGGGTATGTCAAACCTGACATTGATTTTAGCTTTGCCTTTACCCGGTATTGTGACCTCTGTTACCGGTGTATCCCGGGCATCCGTTCTATAAAACGAAATCCACCCTGCACAATCACCTTCCGTGGTGAGTAGAAATGTACCTGCGTCATCACCGGTATTGAATACCGTTATCGTTCGCTCATACGTCCCGCCTTTGAGTGCATCGGTTATTGTGAGGTTTGCGGGCGATATGCCGATACCGATAGCGGCATTTGCAGTAGAGCATAAGCTCATGGTGAGGAATATTATTATTATGACTGCTGCCGGGTTCTTTCCCCTCGTGCGTTTCTCTCTCATCGTTTTCTTCACCTTTGCTCCTCATACATTTGAGCCATAAAAAGGAAAAAAAATGGCTGTTAAATCCGTCCTAACTTTCTAACTTTCGTTAGTTCGTCTGTTTATGCTTCTGATGGTGTGAACGTTATCGTACCCGTATATGTCCCTGATGCCGTTCCCGCTGGCACGTTAAGTGTGAACGGAACACTGGCAGAATCGTTACAGCTTATGGTGGTTGCAGGACTCCATGAAGTTCCTATATTGTCGTCTGCGATTGCGTTTGTTCCCGAGGTCATATCAGACCACACGATTCCATCATCGTCCTCTATGTCATATCCATCCGAGCTTACATCAACGAACTTCACTGCAGCGTTACCAACGCACGTCACGGTTGATGAAGCAGTGCTTGAGCCGCCCGGAGCTACGGAACCGAAGTCCACGTCAGTCACAGTGATAGCAACCGTTAACTGGACAGTGAAAGTACCCGTGCCCGTGCCGTTTTCACCTGCGTTATCCTTAGCTTCTACTGTCACGGTGTAATTACCCGCGGTAGTGCAGCAGGGCAAGTCGATCGTTGCAGTGTATGTCGCGGTATTTCCACTTCCTGAGCCCGATACATACGTCATCGGTATCGGTGTAGAAACTCCAGTTATAGCGGGATTAATGCTGGTTATATTTACGTCTGTTATGTCTTCATATCCATTTGCATCAGACACTGTTGCAGTGACAGTGATCGAAGTGGTGTCAGGGCATGTATTCAGCGTCACAGAATCTGGAGATACCGATACAGATGTGACTTCTGGCGCCACATTGCCCACAGTAGCAGTCATAGTCGCCTCCTCACTTATCACCATCGGCACTGCTACTACCATTGCTATCAGGGATGCCATCAATACCGCCACTATTTTCGTGTTCATTTTTTTATCACATCACCTCCTAACTTTTTATTTATAGAACGCTTCTTCTCACATACACGTTCGTTCGTTCATTCTCAGCCCCTTCGTGGACTCGCACCACGCAGTTCGCAGTAAGGGGCACCCTATTTTCTATCTATCACCCACACCCCTGTTTTTTGTCCATCCAGCGTATAAAAAGAGAGGGAAAAACACCTCTCAATACTTGTTTTTTTGATTTCACAATCGTTTCTGTCTGTTAGCATTTCTGTCGTTCGTTATTATCTCGCCGCACGTACCGCATCGAGCAGTATCAATGCGGGTTTGCGGTCTCTAACCACTTTTATGTAGCGCACATCACCGAAGTCGCCGGTGAATCTGTACTGCCTGTAGCCTCTCTTCGCGCGGTGCGCACCGATAAACGTCCAGTCGTGACCGTTTGATGATACGAACACCTTGAACCGTGGCTTTGTAAACCAGCCAGGTGACATCATCCAGACGTCCACTTCCGAGCAGTCCCTGATAGTATCGCTGAGTTCGATACTGATCCAGCCTCTGCGTAGCATGAGCGCGCCTCTATGATCCGGTGCGTGCAGTGCAAGCCAGGGCAGTATCACCCTATGCCGTGCAGCGACACGTTCGCCGTAGCTCTCCTCAGGACCGGGCGGCAGCACCGTTACGATCTGCTTCGCCGATCTTGTATAATCCTTCCACGTGCCTTTATCTGCATATACCGTGTAATTGCCCGGATCCGCGAGGGATATGGTAGCATTGCCACCCACACCTGTCTGGAACGTCAGATTAGCCACGTGAACCGTAGCATTCTCCACGGGTTCGAACGATGCCTGAGTGTCATTATATGCAGTGACCGTAGCGGTAAAGTTTTCACTTACGTTCACTACCGACTTACTGAGTTCTATCTTCAATGGCTGTGTGGTCCACGATCCGTAATACCATAGTACCGCTCTATGCGGTGTAGCGGGCGGTGTCGTTACGTTTAGCACGAAATTCGATGCACCCACCCATGGTGATACGTAGTCCACACGATACATCCAGCCGTCCCAGCCAGCAGCCGATTCTCCTGCGACTTCGTACACGTAGAGACCCCACGGATAGCTCGCGACTTTATAGCCAAATCCGCCGGACATATTGGCTTTATCTAGTGCACCGAGCGCTGTGGGCTCGTTCAGATAGTACGTCCTGCCATCATCAGCCACGATAGACGAGTTGCTGAAGGTCACAGTGCCCGACCATATAGTTTCGTTCTTGCCTTCTATCTGCACATGCACAGTGGCAGTGAGTTTCGGCAGCACCGTCACAGCTTCTGTCAACGAGTTGTTCGTCTCGTTACTCTCCGTTACCGCACTGGTGGCATCTGCTGTGACGTTCAATGTGTGGTTACCTCCATCCGGAATCCATGTGAACTCGACCGTTGTGTTAGCTCCCGCAGCCAGATATGCCACAGTAGCGGAATCCACGGGTATGCCGTCTGCTTCGAGCGTTACCGTGAAGTTCTCTGCAGCGGTTCCTCCGAGGTTCTCTATTCTTGCCCTTATCGGGTTGATAACGTCTGCACGCAATCTCACCGGTGTTTCTATCGCGGTTACTGTGAGGTCGGGTAGGGGTGTATAGAACGCGAGCAGCTTACCACCACCGATAGTGAACAGCATCCTGTTCGCAACGGCAGGCGATGAGCCGCCTTCTGAAGCGTTCCACAGAATATCACCCGTGAAGGCATCCAGAGCATATATACCCGCATAATCGAACCATTCACCAGGTTTGCCCACGAACACTTTACCATCTGCAACTGCTACGGAGTTGGTCCAGCCGCCGATGCCATCACTTGCGTTTGTTACCCATATCAAACTGCCATTGGTCGCATTGAAACAGTAGGTCTGAATATCGCTGTATCCTGAGCAGCCGCCTGCAACATACACATTACCGTAAGCGACCGCAGGTGTTGAGTCAGTTCGCTGTATCGTTTGTTGCCACAGGATTCCTCCCGTTGATGCATCAAGCGCATATAAGCTACCGTTACCGTAGAAGTTGTATGTGGTGACATACACAACGCCATTGGCAACAGTAGGCGACCCGCATGTGTCAAGCGGTGTGGTCTGATGCCATATCACTTCGCCCGTACTCGCATTCACGCAGTATATGTTCCCGCCTGGATACACCCATGTGGTGAGATAGAATTTACCATCTGCGTATGCGGGGGTGCCCTGTGCGTAAGCAGTACCCCACGAGCCTGTGTTCGTCTCTTCAAATGTCCATAACAGTTCGCCAGTCTCCTCATCCAGGCAATAATAATGCTTACCCTGCCAGTCGTTCGTTACTACTTTGCCATCCGCAATCACGGGACCGCCATTGCATGACGCCTCATTCGTTGGATTGTGGAATGTCCATATAAGTTCGCCCGAGGATGCGTTATAGCATCTCGTCTCTTTACCCGTTGCGGTGAATACTTTACCGTCGTGATATGCCGGTGATGACCACGAACCCCATTCCACATCCGGCAGTGTCACGTTCCACAGCTCAGTGCCGGTTGTGATGTCAAAGCAGTGCAGTTTCGTAGCTCCACCGCCACCGAAGCCCGAAGGACCGCTGTAGGCAAACACTTTACCGTCGGCAACTGCAACAGAAGTGCTCGCTATTGCGCCTATGTCCTGTGACCATAGCAGTTCGGGTTCTGTTCCCATGCATGAAGGTGAGAACCCGATATGCTGTTCATTGTAATGGAACTGATGCCAGTCCGTCCGCTGGATTATTACCGATGTTCTTGTGAACGTATTGTTCGTCTCATTGGACTCATCAACCTCGTTGTTCACATCAGCAACTGCAATGAGTTTATACGAACCCAGCACTGAAGGCGTCCATCTGTACTCCAGTTCGATACTTGCACCCGCAGCTAATGATGTGATCGTTTTCGTACCGAGTGAGTTGTTAGCCACAGCAAGAGAAACAGAGAACCCGGTGGCGTTTTCGGTACCTATGTTCGCTACTTCCACACCATATATGTTCTCTTCATGCACGTAACCCTGCGTTTTCAGTGCTATTTCCCGTATGATCAGGTCAGGTTTAGCTTCTTCCACTGTAACGTTCTTACAGAGCTCGTTGTTCGTTTCGTTCGCTTCTACAACAGTACTATCCGAATCGGCAAGTACGCATAGCTCGTATGTACCTCCATGCTGCGGCGTCCATGTGAACGATATGTTTGTAACATCGCTCGCATTCAGACCCGGCACGTTTACGGTATCAACCACTGTTCCATCTGCACTGAGCGATACATTGAATTCAGGCGCATCTACACTGCCGATATTCGCTACTGTTGCGTTTATGCAATTGTTCGTATTAGCAAGTACAGAACCGTGTGTTTCTATCGCAGTCACGGTGAGATCGGACAATACGTTTTCAAGTAGCATGTCCTGCTCAAATCCACCCTCATCCATATCGTCCGGTATAACAGTATGGTCAGTAGTATTGAACGCCGCCCCGTCAGTTACGTTGATCCTGATCGTATCATTTATACCGACATGTTGCGAGTCGTTCACCGTGATGTACAGGTTTGAATCTGCGGAAGTCCTCACCGGGAAGTCTCCGGTTGTCGCGGTATTGGTAACCGTAACAGAAGGGTTCATTACAGCAGTACCGTTCGTGTAGTTCACTCTGCCGGAGACCATGAACGGCGCTGGAGGAAATGTGGCAGATGCCACCGTTGCAATCATTACTGTCATAACCGCCAGTACAACAACTGTGGTAACAGCAGTATTCCTGCAATCCAATCTGCCCTTGCTTCTTATTCTTTTTGCTACATATCCATATTCATGTTTCACACTCTTTTTCACCTCCTATCATGTCATATAGCGCCTTCTTCGGCGCAAAGACTCTCCGTGGGTTTGCACCACGTTAGTTGCAGCGAGGAGCATTCTACTCTCGTCCACCATTATTATACGACGAGTGTTTGTGAACTGTCCTGCTTTTTTTATTCTTATTCGCCCTCTTTACTTTGTTACTCCTGTTTTTCTCCCGATTTTTTCGTTTCGGTCTTTCTATACCCCCCAAAAAAAGAGAAAAAAAGGAAAAATTTTACGTGTTTTTGATTATTTACTCTCTCTGCTCGCTCATGTGCAGCTCTCAGTCAGTGTGAAGTCCGTTTTGGCAGCCACGAAGTAGCCAACACCGCGCTCCAGTGTATCGAAATCGTTGAACGCATCAGGTGCACCCGGCACATAGACCTCGAACCTGTGTGATGTAGCGTTCCATCTCGCCACGTATCGCACCTTCGCAGGGTCGTCCAGACCTGTCTGATTTATCGGCTTCGAGCAGTTCAGCCAGCCGATCATGTTCAAGCCCGGCTCCAACGATATGCCCATTGAAGTGAATGCACTGCCGCTGTATGTCCATGTCGCATCTTCGGTCATATTTATGAAGTAGCCCACGCCATTCTCAAGAGTGTCGTCGCTGCCAAGTGCAACCCAGAGATTCGTGGATGCATCGTATCTGTATAGCGCATCATACTTGCCATCAATTGAACTGAACACCGATGCAACAGTCATGTCATCCGCAGTCAAAGGCAGCGAAATCAGGTTCCAGCCCTTAACAAGAGATTTGCTGAATGTCTCCTGTGGTGCTAAGCATGTGTACGTGCCGTTATGATATTTATGACCGCCCGTTATGGGATCGCCCATTTCGTTATTTGCTTCACTGTAGCCTATCAGCAGGTTAGAAGTACATCCCGAAGAACAATTGCAGCGCAGCTTTAAGACGCAAAGTGTATAGTTTCCCGCCGATATAGGACCTGCGGGATTATCCCACTGTACACGGACGCATGTATGCGTCGGACTTAGCCAAGGATACCATGTCTCAGGCTGGTTGTAGCTGTCGTTGAACCAGTTGTATGTATTCCAGCTAAATGGACTCATACTCTGGTCTACTGACACTACGTTCACACAGTTTTTATCGTAGTATATATCCAATTGCCCACTTACAGTCTCACCAACACGCTCAGACATATTCATAGGCACAAGTATATCTGTGCCATACGTACCAGTACTATTTTCTGGAACGAACCATGTTTCCATCCCATATGCAGCCATCGCAGGTACTGTAAGCACTGATAACATTACAAGTGCTATTCCTATTCTGAATATTCTTCCACTCATTTTTCTTTTTTCACCTCCTTTATTTTTATACAGTCCACGATACATTCTCGCCGATTTCTCATTCTATTTGCGCTCTCTTCCCATATTTTCACCCATTCATGGAGTTTCATTCCCAAAAAAGAAAAAAGGGAAAATTTTGATTTTTTTAGCGTCTCTTCCTCAGCTTTTGCCTGGGCAATCGCACTCGCAACACGCCAATTGATAATTTGGATGTGACACCCGCCAGCGTATTTTAGTTGCATCAATCGATGTTATCCCATCCTTACAGTTCACATCAGCAGCCCATGGATTGATCAGTTGATAGTTCGGATGTGATACGTACCAGCGCACTTTAGTTGCATCACTCGATGTTATTCCATACATGCAGTCAACATCACCACACCTCGCCTTTATCAGTGGATGCGTGTCGTATCCCAGATGCGGCAGTAACGTGTCACCGAGCAGGTCGTTATCGCTGTCGCTTCCCGAGTAATTGAGCCAGTAATTACCGCCGTAGTAAGGTCCATGCACGATGTTACCGCATTTCGGATTCTCCACTGCCACTTTATCCACGAAATACCAGTTCAACCTGCCGAGTTCCACTTTATCAGAAGTGTCGTTGATGATGTTATTGAACACCATATTCGGGTCATCGCCGAACTTCACTTTTCCTGCACTCCAGCTTCCAACGCCAGTTACTGTGAAGTTGTTATCCCGTATCGTGTTGTTACTCGCCGATGCATCATGTATGCCCGCTGATGTGAACACACCACCAAGAATGAACCCGTAACCGGTATCGCCATCAAACCTGTTCTTCCGAACGATGTTGCAGTCGCCAGCAATCGCCATGAGGTTGAGGCATGCCCTGCCTGCTGAGCTGTTGCCTATTTCATTGCATCGTACGAGATTGTGCGAGCCGTATAGCTTTATGCCGCCTGAGGTGTTGTAGATGTAATTGTTCCCAACGACATTCCAGTCTGAAGAGATATTGATACCCGCACCCGGGAAGTTCGGATAAGTTGAGCCGTTCCAGCCGCTTATTATCTCAAACCCACGCACATAGCTGTTTGCACCTTCAATCGTGACGATATCACCGGTATTGCTGGCAATCACCACATTGTCGCCATTTGCAATCAGCCTTATGCCGGATTTGCTCGCAGGAATCGTCACCTGCTCCTCATATACTCCGGGTTCAACGAGGATTATGGTGTTGTTTGACGCATCGTTCACTTCGCTCTGAATACTTTCGTCATTGCTGATTGTTACGGTTGAGGGAGTCACTACATTCACGGTCTGCGTTTTGAATCCACCGTTCTCTATTGAGACATTCAGCGTCACAGCTCCGATAGAACCCGGTGTCCATTCGAAAGTCACGAGCTGCGAGTCCCTGAACCGTAGCATCGGCACGAAGACCTTATCAACTGTTGCGCCGTCTACTGCAAGCGAGACATTGAATCCTGTAGCGTCTGCACCTCTGTTCTCTATCACTGCGAAGACCACATTATCCGTACCGTTGAAGAGAGCTCCATCATTAACCTCACTCACCACGAGGTCAGTCGGGGGTATTCCAATCGGTGTTAATGCCTTCTGCATCGTGTTGTTGCCTTCGTTCCATTCGTCTATTTCGTCATTGGAATCAGCAGTGACCGTGAGTGTATGCGTGTTCGTTGACGTGGGCGTCCATACGAGCTTCACCTCTATCTCGCTGCCCGTATTAAGTCCTTCTGTAACTCGCACCTGGTCCACCACTGTGCTGCCCTCTTTGAGTGAGACATCAAATGCACCAGCGCTTCCGTTACCTACGTTCTTGACTGTGGCGAGGATGGTGTTGTACGTGCCATTGTAAATTGTTGCGTTCTCAATTGCAGTGACCGTGAGGTCAGGTTTTGATGGCGCCCCTGGCTTCTCTGTTATAGAATACAGCACACCACCATCATTGCCGAAGAACACCCGGTCATCAGATATCGCAACACCCTGCAGGATGTATCCCCTGGAAGTGCCACTCTCGAAAGTCTCAAAATGCCATGCCTCTGTGCCATTGAAATAGAGGCAGTAAACTCTACCGTGTTCACAGTTCGTGGTGAAGTATAACGTGCCTTTCGTTGTGGAAATCGCCGGTGAGGACTGGACGCCGCCGTTTGGTGTGACATTCCATATTTCACTGCCGTCTGATTCGTCCAGACAGTACAATTTGCCATTGTTACCAAAACCGCCCTGCCCCACGTACACTCTTCCGTTATAAACCGCGGGTGTGGATGTGGAGTACCCGATGTGATGTTTCCACTTATCAGCCGTATTGAATTCTCCAGTGCTCTTATCAAATCCGAGAGCGTAACAGTATCCACCTTTAGATGTGAAGTATATGCGCCCATAAGTCTCGTTCCACGTAACCGAAGACCGGATCTCCTTCGCATCAACGCCAAACACAGAAGATACATTTAGCTCGTCCACCGTCGTGCCATTGCACAGGTACACAGATGTAAGATAACCTGCATCGTCACCATACACGAGATAATCACCGATTACCGCAGCACCTGCCCAGTAGTATCCACCACCGCTCGTTGATGTGCGGTTCCAGCATTCCGTACCGTTCTCCCAGTAGCAGTAATACTTCTTCGGTCCGTTCCAATCGCCGAAGAAGATTCTGCCCTGAGTCTCGCCATCTGCTCTGTAATACACCACCGGCGTGTTCAGCTGGTAACCCGGGCACACCTTTATCCCGGCCGGATTCACTTCTCTATGACCCGTGGATGCGTTGAATATGAACAGCGATCCATTCGCGGTGGGCACGAAAAATCTGTTCGTCTGCGGGCTGTATGCAGGTGTTGCGAGCTGGAATCCGAACGCGGGACCCTGTTCAGTGGTGTTCTTCCACTTCAGTGTCCCATTCCGCGCATAGAACGCCCATGCCGAACCGTTGCACACATGAACGAAGACAACATCCTCACCGTCAACATTCGCAACAATCGGTGTCACATCTATGCCCGCGAATCCACTGCATGAATGTGTGGTGTAATACCACGAGAGCCCGTCTGGCAAGCTGCCATTCGCTTCAACGGGCGGTAGTCGCGGATTCACTACCGCATGGTCAGGTGTTATCCCGCTGTTCACCACATCACGCTGGAACTGCTGCCAGTCGGAGGCCACTGTGGGCATCACCGCTATCACCGCTATCAGCACCATCGCACTGACTATAACTGCTAATCGCGTGTGTGCTCCTTCTTTCTCTTTATGCTCTATTATACCGCGTCGTGCATCATCGACGCATCTAATCGCGTGTGTCATCACTGTCGTCACCGAAAGTAAAGTTCAATATATGAGCATAAAAAGGTGCATTTTTTAGTAACAAATATTACCCCTACGGGTTAGAAAGCCCGCTCCTGTACTTCTTATGCTCGCTTGTTGAACCTCCGAAATCCGTATATG